>NZ_JAJNSA010000080.1:0-11252 GCF_027497875.1 Streptococcus sp. SM3
GGATTTCGGAATTTTGAAAACTTCAAAAAACGGATTTTTATCGCCCTAAATATCAAAAAAGAAAGGACGAAATTTGTCCTTTCTAGATCTTAGCTTTTCTTCAACCCACTACAGTTGACAAAGAGCCAACTTAATTGGATTACTTATCTGAAGTTTTTTTGCGCTCTTTTTCAACTGTATTGGGCTGAAGAAATACTAAAATTTGTATATATTGTTGATTTTACGGTTGTGCTAGTTTATTATTACTTCCAACTCTTGAGTGAAATTTCGCCACTATTTAGCCAGATTTCTTTTCCATTATCACATTGAACCAGAAGTTTTCCATTTTCAGAGATATCTTTAGCAAGTCCCTTGTAGTCTTTTTGATCTAGTGTAAAAGTCACTTCTTTTCCTAGAACAAATGACTGTTTTTTGTATAAGTATAATAGCTCTTCTGCTGGTGTTTCGAAGAAAGTCCGCCAGGTTTCTATGATTAATTCATTTCTGGTAATAGGTGCTGGTGTTTTAAATAAACTAGCAGCTTTTTCTTTTAATTCCTGAGGAAAGTCTTTAATAGTGAAATTAATACCTACTCCAATAATGATATCTGTGACTAAGCCAGTTTCTACAGAGGTCATTGCCTCAGTAAGGATTCCTCCAATTTTATGATTGTTTAGGTAGATATCATTGACCCATTTTATGTCGACATCAATTAAAGTTAGGTTCTTAATGGCTTTGTAGACAGCTCCTGCTACAAGTAGTGTGTAGGATGGTAATTTGTCGTAAGGGAGATTTGGTTTGAGATGGAGTGTCATATAAATGCCACCTTGTGGTGAGTAGAAAGAACGTTGAAATCGACCTCGGCCTGCTGTTTGATAGGAAGCTATATAGAGGCTGTTTGCTTCATTCCCTAAATCAATTGCTTCTTTTGCATCTAGTTGAGTTGATTTTGTTTCGGGTTTAAAACTTATTTTAATTGGAAGATTTTGTTCTAGAAGTTCTGGAAGAATAAGGTCTCCATTCACCAGTTTGTAGCCTTTGTTTTTGATACTATCAATTTCAATGCCTTCTTGTTCTAGACGCTTGATGGCTTTCCAAATTGATGTTCGGCTTAGGGATAGTTCTTCTGCGATTTTTTCTCCGCTGATATAGTCGGTTTCTTTAGCTAGAATTTGGTAGACGGCTTGGTAGGATTTCATAGTGTTTCCTTTCTTTAAGAATAGTATATGATTTGATTTTAGTTTGGATAGTTGCTTCTAATCTATATTTTATTACTACTATTTTAACATATACCTACTATTTTCGGCACGATTTTTTAGAGTGAATCTAGTCATTAAGCTTGAGTTGTGAAATCTCAGTATTTTTGCTCGCTTTTTTACCTATGGAAGCGATTCCTTTGTTTTCAAATTGCTAAAAAAGTGGTACAATAAAGGATAGCTTACTATTATCTGAATCAATTGATTTGGAGAGAAAGGATTCATTTTGAAATCAATAGGCTTTATTGAAAAGCTGAAAGGGTTGTCTAGTAAAGAACTGATTTTATTGGGAATTAACCTGAGTATCTTTTTACCCTTTTATCTTTTTGTAGTTGTATTCTGTTTATATATTATCAGTTTGATTTTTACAGGAGATATGAAAAGTATTCTTCAGAAAATGGGGGAGCATCCGATGCTACTTCTTTTTCTTGGCTATAGTACTGTTATATCCACTTTTGCTCAAAATTGGATGGGTCTTGTGGCTTCAGTAGGAATTTTTCTATTTACTGTTTTCTTTTTGCACTATCAGTCGATTTTATCACATAAATTCTTTCGATTGATTTTGCAGCTCGTCTTGTTTGGTAGCGTCTTGTCAGCTGCTTTTGCGAGTTTAGAACATTTCCAAATTGTGAAGAAATTCAACTATGCTTTTCTTTCACCCAATATGCAGGTGTGGCATCAGAATCGTGCAGAAGTGACCTTCTTTAATCCTAATTATTATGGAATTATTTGTTGTTTCTGTATCATGATTGCTTTCTATCTGTTTACAACGACCAAGTTGAATTGGTTGAAAGTATTCTGTGTGATTGCAGGCTTTGTTAATCTCTTCGGTTTGAACTTTACTCAAAATCGAACTGCCTTTCCTGCTATTATCGCTGGTGCCATTATTTATCTCTTTACGACCATTAAAAACTGGAAGGCCTTTTGGCTTAGTATTGGGGTCTTTGCGATTGGCTTGAGCTTCCTCTTTTCTAGTGATTTGGGAGTTCGGATGGGAACTTTAGACTCTTCTATGGAAGAACGCATTTCTATCTGGGATGCTGGGATGGCCTTATTTAAGCAAAATCCTTTCTGGGGTGAAGGGCCATTGACCTACATGCACTCGTATCCTCGGATAAATGCTCCTTATCATGAACATGCTCATAGTCTTTATATTGATACGATTCTGAGTTACGGAGTTGTGGGGACTATTTTATTAGTTTTGTCTTCTGTTGCTCCTGTTCGCTTGATGATGGATATGAGCCAGGAATCGGGGAAACGTCCGATTATCGGTCTTTATCTGTCTTTCCTTACAGTGGTTGCTGTGCATGGAATCTTTGACTTGGCCCTCTTCTGGATTCAGTCAGGTTTCATTTTCTTGCTAGTTATGTGCAGTGTTCCATTGGAGCATCGAACGTTGGTATCGGACATGACGGATTAAGTTTATAAGATTAGAATCTTCTACCTTGGGTGGGAGATTTTTTACTGGGAAAAATTATTTTTAAATCGAAATAGTTGACAGTTGGAATAATGAGTGTTACAATTGTTTTATTCATTTCGATATCGAAATAAAATGGAGGTGTCATGAAAGATAGTCATTTGGTAGCCCATCATATTCGTTTATTGAATGGGCGGATTTTTCAAAAGCTACTTAGTCGGGATCCTGAAGCTCTTTATCGGAGTGAACAGGGGAAGATTTTAGCGGTTTTATGGAATAGTGAAACCGGCTGCGCAACTGCGACAGATATTGCTCTGGAAACTGGGCTTGCTAATAATACACTGACGACGATGATTAAAAAGCTAGAGGAACAAAATCTTGTAACTATTAGTCCTTGTGGAGAAGATAAGCGTAAGAAGTATTTGGTTTTAACAGAGTTGGGGCAGTCTCAGAAAGAAGTGGGGTATCGTGTCAGTCAGAAATTGGATACGATCTTTTACAAAGGATTTTCAGAGGAAGAAATTCGTCAGTTTGAAGCCTTTCAAGAAAGAATTTTGGCTAATCTGAAAGAGGAGGAAAATGAGGTTTAAAATGGAGCAAATTAGCTGTTTATAAGTAAAGACCACTTTTGACTTTGTTTTCAAACTCTTAGGACAAGGAAACTATGTGGTTAGCTATGGTCAGACTCAGATTGGTGGAGTTGCCTATTCCCAGTATGATATCTTCCGTCTAGAAAACGGGAAAATTGTGGAGCATTAGGATAATAAGGAAGTCATGCCTAAGGTAGAAGAGTTGACCAACCGAGGAAAGTTTTAAATTGAGGATACAGAATGATTGAATACAAAAATGTAGCTTTACGTTACACAGAAAAAGATGTCTTGAGAGATGTCAATTTACGGATTGAGAATGGCGAGTTTATGGTTTTAGTTGGTCCATCTGGGTCCGGTAAGACGACCATGATCAAGATGATTAATCGTCTTTTGGAACCAACTGATGGAAATATTTACATGGATGGCAAGCGCATCAAAGACTATGATGAGCGTGAGCTTCGTCTTTCTACTGGTTATGTTTTACAGGCTATTGCTCTATTTCCTAATCTAACGGTCGTGGAAAATATTGCACTGATTCCTGAGATGAAGGGCTGGACTAAGGAAGAAATTGCTCAGAAAACAGAAGAGCTTTTGGCTAAGGTTGGTTTACCAGTAGCCGAGTATGGGCATCGTTTACCTAGTGAATTATCTGGTGGAGAACAGCAACGGGTCGGTATTGTCCGAGCCATGATTGGTCAGCCTAAGATTCTCCTCATGGATGAACCTTTTTCAGCCTTGGATGCTATTTCGAGAAAACAGTTGCAGGTTCTGACTAAGGAATTGCATAAAGAGTTTGGGATGACAACGATTTTTGTGACCCATGATACGGATGAAGCCTTGAAGTTGGCGGACCGTATTGCTGTCTTGCAGGATGGAGAAATTCGCCAGGTAGCGAATCCCGAGACTATTTTAAAAGCTCCTGCCACAGAATTTGTAGCAGACTTGTTTGGAGGTAGTGTTCATGACTAATTTAATTGCAACTTTTGAGGATCGTTTTAGCGATTGGTTGACAGCTCTATCTCAACATTTGCAGTTGTCACTGTTGACCTTATTACTAGCTATTTTTATCGCGATTCCCTTGGCTGTTTCTCTTCGCTATCATGAGAAGCTGGCCGACTGGGTCTTGCAGATTGCAGGGATTTTCCAGACTATCCCGTCACTGGCCTTGTTGGGACTCTTTATCCCCTTGATGGGAATTGGAACCTTGCCGGCTTTGACAGCGCTAGTGATTTATGCGATTTTCCCTATTTTGCAAAATACCATCACTGGACTCAAGGGAATTGATCCAAATCTACAAGAGGCTGGGATTGCCTTTGGGATGACTAGGTGGGAGCGTCTCAAGAAGTTTGAAATTCCACTTGCCATGCCTGTTATGATGTCTGGGATTCGGACGGCAGCTGTCTTGATTATCGGTACGGCAACCTTGGCCGCTTTGATTGGTGCAGGGGGGCTGGGTTCTTTTATCCTTTTGGGAATTGACCGTAATAATGCCAGTCTGATTTTGATTGGGGCCCTTTCTTCTGCAGTGCTTGCTATTGCCTTTAACTTCCTACTAAAAGTGATGGAAAAGGCAAAATTGCGGACGATTTTCTCTGGTTTTGCCTTGGTGACCATATTGCTTGGTTTGTCTTATAGTCCAGCCCTCTTGGCTCAAAAAGAGAAAGAAAACTTGGTTATTGCTGGGAAATTGGGTCCAGAACCAGAAATTTTGGCCAATATGTATAAGCTTCTCATTGAAGAAAATACCAGCATGACTGCTACTGTTAAACCGAATTTTGGGAAAACAAGCTTCCTCTACGAAGCTTTGAAAAAAGGCGATATTGACATCTATCCTGAATTTACTGGTACGGTGACTGAAAGTTTGCTGCAACCATCACCTAAAGTGAGTCATGAGCCAGAGCAGGTTTATCAGGTGGCGCGTGATGGTATTGCCAAACAGGATCATCTAGCCTATCTCAAACCCATGTCTTATCAAAATACCTATGCTGTAGCTGTTCCGAAAAAGATTGCTCAAGAATATGGCTTGAAGACCATTTCGGACTTGAAAAAAGTGGAAGGGCAGTTGAAGGCTGGATTTACTCTCGAGTTTAATGACCGTGAAGATGGCAATAAGGGCTTGCAATCAATGTATGGTCTCAATCTCAATGTAGCGACTATGGAGCCAGCTCTTCGCTATCAGGCAATTCAGTCAGGCGATATTCAAATCACGGACGCCTATTCGACTGATGCGGAATTGGCACGTTATGATTTACAGGTATTGGAAGATGACAAACAACTCTTCCCACCTTATCAAGGGGCTCCACTCATGAAAGAAGCTCTTCTCAAGAAACATCCAGAGTTGGAAACAGTTCTCAATAAATTGGCTGGTAAAATTACTGAAAGCCAGATGAGCCAGCTCAACTACCAAGTCGGTGTTGAAGGCAAGTCAGCAGAACAAGTAGCCAAGGAGTTTCTACAAGAACAAGGTTTGTTGAAGAAATAGTTTGAAAATGTCAAACTCAACTTTGTTAAACTCAACTTTGTTAAACGACTATATAGAAGAACGCTCAGACAATGTCGTCTGGGCTTTTTTGAGGTGAGAATTACTGAATGTCACTTAAAATGGAAAGAAAGAGAAAATTTTCAGGAATTTCTAAAATTTAACTGTAAATACACTTGGCTATTCATAAAATAGGTGTATAATGTGTTGTGAACTACTTAACAAATAAGGATTTTCAACTCATGTCGACTAAGGTTAGAAATCTTGTGTATAGACAGTTCATTATCTAATAGAGCGTTGCGTCCGAAAGTCTATCCAGACACGGCTCTTTAAAAACAAAAGGAGAAATGATGCATACTTATTTGCAAAAGAAAATTGAAAATATCAAAACAACTCTAGGTGAAATGTCAGGTGGTTACCGTCGTATGGTTACGGCGATGGCTGATTTAGGATTTTCAGGAACTATGAAGGCTATTTGGAATGATCTCTTTGCCCATCGTAGTTTTGCCCAGTGGCTTTATTTGCTGGTTTTAGGAAGTTTTCCTCTCTGGCTAGAATTGATTTATGAACACCGTATTGTTGACTGGATTGGGATGATTTGTAGCTTGACAGGGATTATCTGTGTTATATTTGTATCGGAAGGTCGAGCAAGTAATTATCTTTTTGGCTTGATTAACTCTGTTATTTACCTTATTTTGGCACTACAGAAAGGCTTTTATGGTGAGGTACTCACGACACTTTACTTCACAGTTATGCAACCGATTGGGCTTCTAGTTTGGATTTATCAAGCCCAGTTTAAGAAGGAAAAGCAGGAGTTTGTTGCACGTAAACTGGACGGCAAGGGCTGGACAAAGTATCTTTCCATTAGTGTTCTTTGGTGGTTGGCCTTTGGATTCATTTATCAGTCTATTGGTGCCAATCGTCCCTATCGTGATTCCATCACAGATGCGACCAATGGGGTAGGGCAAATCCTCATGACAGCTGTTTACCGTGAACAATGGATATTCTGGGCAGCTACTAATGTCTTTTCAATCTATCTCTGGTGGGGAGAAAGCCTGTAAATTCAAGGGAAATACCTGATTTATCTCATCAACAGTCTAGTTGGTTGGTATCAATGGAGCAAGGCTGCAAAGAGTGCTTAAAAAGTAAAAAAGGATCGGATGATCCTTTTTTGTGTTAGAGCAAAATGAATAATACCGTAATAATAATAGCGCTCGTTATATGAATGATGTGGTGCGATATATGTTGGTTTTCTTTCTGTTTGTCATTCCCATAGGCTCCGTAGCAAATCACCCCACAGCCAACCAGCCAAAGAGATAGTACAACAAGCGGCAAAAGGAAGTAGAGGATGAGAGATAAGGTCGCAAGGCTACTTCCGATAAGGAGAAGCCGATTTCCTAATTGTTAAATGAAGTGATATACTTGAAGGATATCAAATCTATTTTGCTCTTCCGAGTTTAATTTTTTATCAAAACATGCTATACTGTAGCATAGAAATAAACGATCACTTAGCAATGAAGTTTAGTGAGAGTTGAAAGGATTGGAAAATGAATAAACAACCGCAAATCATGGAAAAAGAACGTTTGGGGGCCTTTATAGATGCAGTTTTAGCCATCGTTATGACTATCTTGGTACTTGAGTTGGAAAAACCGAAGACATTTGATGTACAAGGATTATGGGAGCTTCGAACAAATTTTCTCGCCTATGCCATCTCTTTCTTTTGGCTAGGAGCTATGTGGGCCAATATTCACGCTGCCTCCCACCTTATTCAAAAAATCAGTCAAAAAACGGTTTGGGCTACCATTGTTATGCTTTTTTTCTCTTCCCTCTTTCCCTATGCGACACAGCTCATAGCGACTCATTTTACGAATGGGACTATGCAGGCCTTTTACGGAGTCATCGTCCTACTGATTACTTTTTCAGTCTTATGGTATTATCGTACGCTTGAGGAGATAAATGATGGCGCAGAAATGTATGGGTTGAATGCAGATCGCCAAAAATGGTTGACTTGGGACATTGGCATTAAGATTCTTGGATTAATCTTGTCCCTGACGATTTTTCCGGCAGGAGTTGGGATTTCAGTCCTAGTGACCCTTCTATTTATTGTCATTCCTAAACAATTTAATCCATAAAAAGTCAAAACGAGCCCTTTTGGACTCGTTTTTCTGTTTAATTATAGACATGTAGGATTTCCAAATAAAACTGGATCACTTCTTGTTCGGAGTAGGACTTGCCTTTTTTCAACCACCAGCTGAGGGTTTCAATGAAATGGCTTACGACTAGGTGTTTGAGATAGGAGTGAGGAATGTTGGGGTACGATTGGATTAGTTCGTCGGCTACTATTGGGTAGACATCATGTTCCAGTTCTTTTCGCAGTTGCCGGATAAAATAATCGTTTTTAGAGAGCAAGAGACTGGTTACATGGTCTTGATTTTTCTTGAAATGCTGAAAGATATGGGCAAGGTAATCTTCGGTTGAAATAGAATGCTCTCTTTCAAAGAGGTGATGGAAGAGGTAGCGGCAGAGCTCGTCCAGAAGCAGCTCCTTACTCTCATAGTGACAGTAAAAGGTGGAGCGTCCCACATCTGCGAGATCAATAATATCCTGAACAGTAGTGGCCTCGTAGCCCTTAGTGTTCAAAAGTTGTAGAAAAGCTTGATAGATGGCTTTTTTTGTTTTACTGGTACGGCGGTCAATGTTAGTCATATGGACACTTGAGGCAAATTGTTCAGAACTGAATAAAGCTGACCTTTTGCTTCTATCCTTTCTTTGAGTTTTAGTGGATAATGATAATGAACAAGATGTTCATAAATCTATTATAACAAAGGAATGAGAAATATGAAGGCAAAATATACTGTTTGGCTAGCTTTTTTCTTAAATTTGACTTATGCCATTGTCGAGTTTATCGCTGGTGGAGTGTTTGGGTCCAGTGCAGTTCTTGCTGACTCGGTGCATGACTTGGGAGATGCGATTGCTATTGGGATCTCAGCCTTTTTGGAAAGTATCTCCAATCGTGAAGAAGACAGCCACTATACCTTGGGCTACAAGCGTTTTAGCCTTTTAGGGGCCATGGTAACGGCTGTGATTCTTATGACAGGGTCCGTTTTGGTCATTTTGGAAAATATAGCGAAAATCTTTCATCCACAATCGGTCAATGATGAGGGGATTCTCTGGTTAGGAATTATTGCGATTATTATCAATGTGCTAGCGAGTCTGATTGTTGAAAAGGGGAAAACCAAGAACGAATCCATTCTCAGTCTCCATTTTTTGGAAGATACTCTTGGTTGGTTGGCTGTCATTCTAATGGCGATTATCCTTCGATTTACAGATTGGTATATCCTAGACCCGCTTTTGTCCCTTGTCATTTCTTTCTTCATTCTTTCAAAAGCCCTTCCACGTTTTTGGTCTACTCTCAAGATTTTCCTCGATGCTGTGCCAGAAGGAGTAGATATCCAGAAGATCAGGAGTGATTTGGAGCAATTGGACCATGTCGCTAGCGTCAATCAGCTCAATCTCTGGACCATGGATGGCTTGGAGAAAAATGCCATTATCCATGTTTGTCTAGAGCATGTCAAACATATGGAAGTTTGTAAAGAATCCATTCGGGACTTACTCAAAGATTGTGGCTTTCAAAATGTCACCATTGAGGTCGATGAAGATCTGGCGACTCACCGAGCCCATAAACGCAATATGGCAGAGCTAGAAGCGAATAGAAATCATGAGAATGCTCATCATCATTAAATACAAAATGACTCCTAGAGAATTAGATTTCCCAGGAGTTTTGTCTTATTTAATGAATTCCGCTAAATGAATATATGGGTTGAGGGATACTAAATAATAGGTCACATGGGCTTCAGAGTCAGACAGAGGAATGATGACTCGTTCTGTTTGAAGTGTTTCTCTATCTTTACTGAGATTGGTCGCAAAGCGAGGCAGGGTGGAGTTGTTAGCTAATTCTTCAAATTCAAAACGGCTGGATTGAACGAGGAATTTAGAAGCAGGCATTTTCTCTTGAACTAGGTCATTCCAAAAACCAATCTGATTCATCAAAAGAAAGTTGTAGCCATCAATATCTGAAAAGCTGATAGAAGTTTCTTTAGCCAAGGCGTGGTCTAAAGGGACAACGATGTCCAGACTTTCTTTGAGATAAGGTAGAGAGTCAATCGAGTGTCCCTCAAAAGAAAAGGGCAAGACAGCTATATCTGTGGTATTTTCATCAATAGCTTCAAGCGCTTGGCTTGTTGAACAAATCTTATGTTTGATTTGTTTGTCAGGATAAAGACTGGTTAATGTTGGAAGGAGACTCCAGAGGGGAGCTGGAGCAACAGAGGTTACTGTAATGGTCTTGAGGCTCTGGTCGAAATCTCTCACTTCTTGAATGCCTTGTTGGCTTGTTTCCAAAATACGTCGAGCCACTTGGACAGCCCGCTCCCCTGTTTCATTCAGTGAAATCCGATTGACACTGCGTTCAAAGAGGGTGACACCAAAGTCTTCCTCTAGATGTTGCATGGAACGAGAGAGGGAAGGAGTGGAAATCAGGAATTGTTCAGCAACTTTGGAGAGGGTTCCTAACTCCTTAAAAGCGACGAGTTGTTCGAGTTCTTCGAGGTTTAACATAGCAGACTCCTTTTAGTTTTCGTTTTATGAAAAGTAGATTCCTTTATTGATAGTGTACAAAATTCTTGATCAGATGTAAACTAGAACCATCAAGAGAAATAAGGAGATAACAAAATGCTTTACAAAACTTTAAATAACAATGTTAAAATGCCTCAATTAGGATTTGGGGTTTTCCAAACACCAATCGATGAAACCAAGCAAGCAGTTCGGGATGCTATCGAAGTGGGGTATCGCTCTTTTGATACTGCTCAGTCCTATCGAAATGAAGAAGGGGTTGGCCAAGCTATCAAAGAATCGGGTCTTCCTCGGGAAGAATTCTTCATCACCACCAAAATTTGGATTTCTAATGCGGGCTATGAAAAGGCCAAGGCTTCCATTAAAGAATCCTTGCAAAAATTGCAAACAGACTATATTGATCTTTTGCTTATTCACCAACCATTTGGAGATTACTACGGAACTTACAGAGCCATGGAAGAAGCCTATAAAGCTGGCAAGGTCCGTGCTATCGGGGTCTCTAACTTTTCACCGGATCGTTTTATCGATTTGCAGCATTTCGTAGAGATCAAACCGGCTGTCAACCAGATTGAAACCCATATCTTCCAGCAACAAAAAGTGGCTAAGAAATATTTGGAAAAATACCAGTGCCAAATCGAGTCTTGGGGACCTTTTGCGGAAGGACGCAATGATTTCTTTAACACGCCTCTCTTGAAGGAAATTGGAGAAAAATATGGCAAGTCCGTAGCGCAGGTTGCCCTTCGTTTCCTTCTTCAAAGTAATGTGGTGGTCATTCCAAAATCCATCCGCAAGGAACGTATGCAAGAGAATTTCAATGTGTTTGATTTCGAATTGACGGAAGAAGAGATCAAGAGTATCGAAGGCTTGGACCAAGAGAAATCCCTCTTCTTCGATCATCA
>NZ_JAJNSA010000010.1:0-46994 GCF_027497875.1 Streptococcus sp. SM3
ACAACTGAACCGATAAATCCTGCCTGAAGTGACCCTGCAATACTTGCAGTAATAGCACCAAAGACAAAAGCGATGATTTTAATCTTAGTCGTATTAACCCCAACTGACTCAGCAGCGATTTCATCCTCACGAACAGAGAGAGTTGAACGACCAATTGGACTACGCAAAAAGTTCAAGGTTGCAATGGTTGTAATCACGACAAAAAAGTAAACCATTTGCCAAGTTGTAAAGTTAGGAATTCCCAAGATACCTGCTGCACCATTTGTAAGGCTTCCACCATTGATGATAAAGATACGGATAATTTCAGAAACACCGAGAGTTGCTACCGCAAGATAGTCCCCCTTCAAGCGCAAGGTTGGAATCCCGACAAGTAAGGCAACTGCTCCTGAAAGTAAAGCACCTACAATCATAGCTCCAAAGAAGGCACCGTAGGTTGGTGATTTAGAACCAATAATAGCTGCTGCATAGGCACCAATCGCCATGAAACCAGCATGACCAAGTGAAAATTGGCCTGAAAAACCAACGATTAAGTTGAGACCAACAGCCAGAATAATATTAATTCCAATTTGTTGTAAAATCTGTACATAGAATAGATTGAGTACTCCGACTGAAACCAATACACTAATCAAGCCATAGCCAGCTAACAAAAGGAGTAACCATAGAATATTAACTTTTAAATTTTCCTTCATCGTTTACACCTTCTCTTTCACATTTTTACCAAGGATACCAGCTGGGCGGACAATCAAGATCAACAACAAGATTCCATAAACAATGGCATCTCGGAAGTCTGACATCCCAAAGGCTGTCGCAAAGGTTTCTAATAGACCAATCACAAAGCCACCAAGAGCTGCACCAGGAATAATTCCAATACCACCAAGTACCGCGGCAACGAAAGATTTAAGTCCTGGAGTAACCCCCATCAAAGGTTCAAGAGAGTTATAATAAAGGGCAATCAGAACACCAGCCGCACCCGCAAGAGCTGAACCTAAAGCGAAGGTAAAGCTGATAGTACGGTTTACATTAATCCCCATTAATTGCGCCGCATCGCTATCTACGGATACTGCACGCATGGCTTTTCCCATCTTTGTTTTTTGGACAATGACTTGTAACAAAATCATCAAAATCAAGGAAATGGCCAAAATCATTAACTGCACGTTTGTTAGGCTAACTGGTCCCAAATCATAGCGAACTGTTTGAATCGCTTGAGGGAAGGCACGGGTATTGGCACCAACCAGATAGACCATGCCATACTCCAATAGGAAAGACACCCCAATAGCCGTAATCAAAACAGCAATACGAGTAGAGTGGCGCAAAGGTCGGTAAGCAAGAAACTCAATCACGACACCAAGGATGGCTGTCGCTATCATAGCTACAATAAGCGCTACAAAGAAATTCATTTGGAAAGAATTAATCAAGAAATAACCGATAAAGGCTCCCATCATATAAATATCACCGTGTGCGAAGTTGATGAGCTTGATAATTCCGTAAACCATGGTATACCCTAGGGCTAACAGCGCATAAACACTACCTAGAATCAAACCATTTACTAGTTGTTGGAGCATAAAATTCACTCTTTCTATATATAATTTCGAGGGTTTCCCCTCACTTTTTGATAGGTTCTTAAACATCGAAACAGGGAGTGAGTCAGAGGCTCATTCCCTATTTCAACATTTTTCTATTATGGTTTTACAACTTCTGCTGCTTCAACCTTACCATTATTCATGGTCATCATGTAAGCTGTTTTGACTGTGTTGTGGTCCGCATCGAAGCTTGTTTGACCAGTTACACCTTCAAAATCTTTTGTTTTAGCAAGGTTATCCTTGATTTCACCTGAGTTTTTAGCACCTTTTGCTGCGTTTGCTACAAGGTGAACTGAGTCATAAGCCAAAGCTGCAAATGTTGAAGGCTCTTCATTGTACTTAGCACGGTAAGCCTCAAGGAAGGCTTTTGCTTTAGCAGAAACTTCTACAGTAGTTGAGAAGCCTGAGATAAAGTAGATGTTTGATGCTTTTTCAGGAGTTGCTTGTTGTACAAACTCTTCACCGTTGAATCCATCACCACCAACGATTGGTTTGTCAATTCCCATACCACGCGCTTGGTTTACAATTTTACCAGCTTCAGTGTAGTAACCAGGGACGATGATAGCATCAAAGTCTTTCCCTTTCATTTTTGTAAGGGCTGCTTGAAAGTCTGTGTCACCTGCTACGAAAGTTTCATCTGCAACGATTTCACCTTTGTAAGCTTCACGGAAGGCTTTGGCAATCCCTTTAGCATAGTCGCTGGCGTTGTCAGTGTATAGAACAACTTTCTTAGCGTTTAATTTTTCAGTAACATAGTTTGAGATAATTTTTCCTTGGAAGCTATCTTGGAATGTTCCGATAAAGAGGTAATCTTGACCTTTAGTCAATCCATCTTGAGTCGCACTTGGCGAAATCAATGGAACACCTGCTTTTGTAGCGTTAGCTACCGCAGCTGCAGTTGCACCTGATGTCGCAGGTCCTACGATTGCTGATACTTTAGATTGGGTTACAAGGTTAGTTGTTACTGAAGCCGCCTCAGCTGTTTCAGACTTGTTATCTTTATCAACTACTTCGATTTGTTTTCCATCGATACCACCTGCGGCATTGATTTCATCAACAGCAAGTTGGGCACCTTTTTGTTCAGATGTTCCGTAGGCTGCTACAGCACCAGTTTCTTCAAAGTTAAATCCGATTTTGATTGTCTTTTCATCTACTGAGTTACCAGCAGCATTTGACACTCCAGACTTCACTTCTCCACAGGCTGCAAGAAGTGCTACACTTGCAAGCGCCACAAACGATAGGGCAAATTTTTTCTTCATATTTTTTGTCTCCTTATTTCTTAAATAAATAGCATGTTAAGAATATACCGAATTATCAGAAAATTGTCAACACTTTTCTTGAACTTTTTCGATGATAACGTTTTCCTCTCGATAGAGATTCCCAACAAATGGCGTCTCCAACTCTTGAATGTGACAAGCTCTAACTTTTTTGATAAATCTTTCCTTACCTAATCTCTCAACTATGCTCTCTAGATTCTCTGTTGGAACATAGAGTTGCAAGTAGCGATGTTTCTTGGAATGATAGGTAATATCTCCATAATCCTGCAGTTTTTTGGCATCACGATTATAGTAAAGATAGATAATCAAGCCAGATCGATTAACTTTTTCAAACATGGTAAATCCTCTTTCTAAGAAATCTCTCCCTATTATACCAAAAAAAGCAAACCCAGTCGAGTTTGCCTTCTATCATCATTAATTCAATGAATTGTTGGCCATGATTTCATCAATAAAGCCATATTCAAGTGTTTCTTGAGCACTCATCCAGTTATCACGTTCTGCATCTGCGTGAACTTTTTCGATTGACTGACCTGAATTTTCAGCCAAGATTTTTTCCAAGGTTTTACGAGTTTTAAGCAAATGTTCTGCAGCAATAGCCATATCAGTTTGTTGGGTACCACCACCTGTACCACCCATTGGTTGGTGGATCATATACTCTGCATTTGGAAGCATGAAACGTTTGCCTTTTGCTCCACTTGATGCAATGACCGTCCCCATAGATGCGGCCATTCCCATAACGATGGTTTGGACATCTGCCTTAATAAAGTTCATGGTATCAACGATTGCCAAACCAGCTGAAACAGAACCACCAGGTGTATTGACATAAAGGTAAATATCTTTTGTACTATCTTGAGCATCCAAGAAAAGCAATTGAGCAATAACAGAGTTAGCCATGTTGTCTTCAACTGGGCCTGTCAGCATAATGATGCGGTCTTTGAGAAGACGTGAGTAAATATCGTATGAACGTTCTCCACGGCTTGTTTGTTCAATAACTACAGGAATCATTTATTTCTCCTTTTGAGTTTTAATTTTGTTGGTCAAATGACTGAAGATAAGACTATTATAATATCTTGGTCAAAAAAGGTCAAATTTTTGCTCTGTTTTCATTAGACAGAAACAAAAATTCAACCTCCTTTCACGACTGGAACTTCTTTTCCAAGTCAATCTCTTTTTAATTTTATTTTGTACCGAACAAGCGGTCTCCAGCATCTCCAAGACCTGGAACGATATAACCGTGTTCGTTCAAACGTTCATCCAAGGCTGCTGTAAAGATTTCTACATCTGGATGAGCTTCTTGAAGAGCTTTTACACCTTCTGGTGCTGATACAAGGCAGACAAATTTGATATTTGATGCGCCACGTTTTTTAAGAGAATCAACAGCCAAGATTGCTGAGCCACCTGTTGCCAACATTGGGTCTACTACAAAAATTTGACGTTGGTCAATATCTTCAGGCAATTTCACCAAGTACTCAACTGGTTGAAGCGTTTCTTCATCACGGTACATACCGATGTGACCAACTTTAGCAGCTGGAACCAAGCTCAAGAGCCCATCAACCATCCCGATACCTGCACGCAAGATTGGAACGATGGCCAATTTCTTACCTGCCAATTGTTTTTGAACTGTTTTTGTGATTGGTGTTTCGATTTCCACATCTTCTAGTGGAAGATCACGAAGTACTTCATACCCCATCAACATTGCAATCTCATCTACTAGCTCACGGAAAGCTTTTGTAGAAGTATCTGTACGACGCAAGATTGACAATTTGTGTTGAATCAGTGGATGATTAATAACTTCAATTTTTCCCATTTTTGGAGTTCCTTCTTTCAATTTATTCTTCTTATTATACCAAAAAACGGTTTAAAAATCTTTCTAAACCATTTATTTTTGATAATTTTTACATTAAATCTGCCTCTTTAAGAGCTATCTGTACTGTCTCAAGTGGTAAATGGGTCAATTCTGTCCCTTTTTCTTGATAAAGGTATTGGGCGTAGTCGTCCATTCGGTACTGGTTGATATAAACCACGCGCTTACAACCAACCTGAAGCAATTGTTTTGTACAGTTTAGACATGGAAAGTGGGTTACATAGGCTGTAAAACCTTTAGGAACACCACGTTCAGCACCTTGAAGGATAGCATTAACCTCGGCGTGAAGGGTACGAACACAGTGTCCTTCAATGACCAGACATTCGTGATCAATACAATGCTCGGTTCCTGACACCGAACCATTGTAACCAGTGGAAATCACCTTATTATCCTTAACCAGAATCGCGCCAACTTTGGCACGTTTACAAGTGGAACGATTGGCAATTAGTAAGGCTTGGGCTGCAAAATACTCATCCCAGGCCAGTCTTTTTTCAGTCATATCTCTTCTCCTTTTTCTCTATTTTTTAAAAAATGGTAACCGTAAATCCGCAATCTTTTCAGCTGGTACCTTCATGCCATCCTTAATCCATTTTAAAAGGACTGAGACGATGGCTGAACTCCAGAAGGAATGAAGATAAGAGCTGACACCTTTTGATTTTCCATGGTATTTTTCTAAAAATTCCTGCATGGCTTGGACAAAGATTTTTTCCAGATGGTAATCTAAGGCAAGTTGAATCACTCTGGCTTCCTTTCTGGCCTCCCGGAAAAGGTGAACCCAGACCAAATAGAGGTCTGTCTTTAAATCGTAATGATGCAGCTGTTCCATAATATTGTGGACAGTTCGTTTAAAGACGCTTTCTAAAATCTCCTCTTTGGAATCATAATTGCGATAAAAGGCCGCACGCGAAACGCCTGCACGTTTGACCAATTCAGAAATACTAATCTTGGTCAGGTCCTTTTTTTCCAAGAGTTGCAAGAGGGCTGTTTCAATGGCTTCTCTGGTTAATAGATTTGATTCTTGATTTGATTTTCTGAGATTTTCAAGAGAGTTTTCAGAGATTCTACGTTCAGACATAACATTTTCTTTCTACTTGTCACAACAGACGGATGAGGCTTTTGTTTCAAGGGTTTTCATGATATAATTGTAAAAAAAGACAGAACCTTTGTCAATGTATAACTGACAAAGATGGAGAATTTCTATGACTTGGAAGATTATTGCTGACTCTGGTTGTGATTATCGTCAACTGGCAAAACCAGCTATCGATACAACCTTTGTAAGTGTCCCCTTAACCATTCAAGTAGCTGATCAAATCTTTGTTGATGATGATAGTCTCGATATTGACCAAATGATGGAAACCATGTATGCAACCGCAGAAGCTTCAAAATCAGCTTGTCCAAGCCCAGATGATTATTTGCGAGCATTTGAAGGAGCCAAAAACATTTTTCTAGTAACCATCACTGGTACTCTTTCTGGCAGTCACAATAGTGCTCAACTAGCTAAGAATATTTATCTAGAAGACCATCCTGACACTAAGATTCATGTAATTGATAGCTTGTCTGCTGGCGGGGAAGTTGACTTGCTCGTAGAAAAATTGAATGACTTGATTGACCAGGGCTTATCTTTTGAAGAAGTGGTTGAAGCTATCACTGCCTATCAAGAAAAAACCAAGTTGCTCTTTGTCCTAGCCAAAGTCGATAACTTAGTGAAGAACGGCCGTTTGAGCAAGCTTATCGGTACGGTCGTTGGCCTTCTAAATATCCGTATGGTCGGAGAAGCTAGTGAAACTGGAACCCTTGAATTGCTACAAAAAGCACGAGGTTCAAAGAAATCAGTTCAAGCTGCCTATGATGAAATCATTAAAGCTGGATATGCTGGTGGCCGTATTGTCATGGCCCAACGCAATAACGAGAAATGTTGCCAACAGCTTTCAGAGCGAATTCGTGAAAATTTCCCACAGGCGGATATTAAAATTCTCCCAACCTCTGGCCTCTGCAGTTTCTATGCAGAAGATGGCGGTTTGCTGATGGGATATGAAATTGATTAATTGCATTCTTGACAAGAGGTGACCATCATCTCTTGTTTTTTTGTGGTACAATAGAGCTATGAAACATTTTGATACTATCGTCATCGGTGGAGGTCCTGCTGGCATGATGGCTACGATTTCCAGTAGCTTTTATGGTCAGAAAACCCTCCTCATCGAAAAAAATCGGAAACTTGGAAAAAAATTAGCTGGTACTGGTGGGGGACGTTGCAATGTCACCAACAATGGAACTCTAGATGACCTACTAGCTGGAATCCCTGGAAATGGGCGCTTTCTCTACAGTGTCTTCTCCCAGTTTAATAACCATGATATCATTAACTTTTTTACAGAAAATGGTGTTAAACTTAAGGTCGAAGACCACGGCCGTGTCTTTCCGGCCAGCGACAAATCGCGAACCATAATCGAGGCTTTGGAAAAGAAAATCACTGAGCTAGGTGGGCAAGTTGCTACTCAAACAGAAATTGTTTCGGTTAAAAAAAACGACAACCAGTTTGTCCTTAAATCAGCTGACCAAACCTTCACTTGTGAGAAACTCATTGTCACAACTGGTGGTAAATCTTATCCTTCTACTGGTTCGACTGGTTTTGGACATGAGATTGCCCGTCATTTTAAACACACCATTACCGAACTTGAGGCTGCTGAAAGTCCATTATTGACGGATTTTCCACATAAGGCCTTACAAGGGATTTCACTAGACGATGTGACCTTAAGCTATGGAAAACATGTCATAACGCACGATCTGCTTTTTACCCACTTTGGTTTGTCTGGCCCTGCTGCTCTGCGTATGTCTAGCTTTGTCAAGGGTGGGGAGGTTCTCTCACTGGATGTTTTCCCTCAACTTTCTGAGAAGGACTTGGCTGCATTCCTAGAAGAAAATCGGGAAAAATCCTTGAAAAACGCTTTAAAAACCTTGCTCCCAGAACGCTTGGCAGAATTTTTTGTGCAAGGCTATCCTGAAAAAGTCAAACAACTGACTGAAAAGGAACGTGAACAACTTCTCCAGTCTATCAAGGCTCTCAAAATCCCTGTGACTGGCAAAATGTCCCTTTCCAAGTCCTTTGTTACCAAAGGGGGCGTCAGTCTCAAGGAAATCAATCCCAAAACTCTAGAAAGTAAGCTGGTACCTGGACTCCACTTTGCTGGCGAGGTCATGGATATCAATGCCCACACAGGTGGCTTTAACATCACTTCTGCCCTCTGTACTGGCTGGGTGGCGGGATCAAACCCAATCTAAATATACATTACTAAATGGAACAATCCGCCCCAAAAGAAAGGAAGTCCTTTGGAACATATTATCTTGCTAAGGGGAGTGACTCCTAATGGAAAAAATGCTATCCCTAAAATGTCTTATCTAGTAGATATCTTAACAGAAGCCGGTTTTCAACAAGTTCGAACCTATATTCAAAGTGGGAATATCATTCTTGAAAGTGACTTAGATTTAGAAAAAATACGAGAACGTGTTCATACTCTAATAAATGAAAATATTGGTGCTGACTTAAAAATGGTAATCAAGAACAAAAGTGATTTTAAAAAAATTGTCCAAGGAAACCCTTTTGGAGAACACTATCTTTATGACCGTATACACGTGATTTTTTATCAAGAATCTATTCAAAGCCTCCCTTTAGACAAATTGAAAATTGATTACGGTGAAGAAGAAATTTGTATCGGTAACCATTGTCTTTACCTCTATCTCCCTAGAACTGCAAAACGAAAAAAGCTCAGTACCAACTATCTTGAAAAGCTTTTTAATGTAGATTTGACCATGCGAAAACTAAATGTAGTAGAAAAATTATTAAGCAAGTAGTGCTTGAATTTAGTAAAAATCGGAAGAATACTCCTCCGATTTTATTTTGTCTGAGTTTGGACATAATGAGCAATCACATCTGATGTGTACTGGGCTGTTCCAGGTCCAAATTTGTCAATGTTTTCCTTAAACTCTGGGTTATAAACGTAGCCTTTACCGATATAACCGAATACTTCAATAGTACAATCAAATCCATAAGTACGGATGGCTTGCAAGAGCTTGGCTGCTTGCTCTTGGTTTTCAGTTGCTGTTGCAGGCAAACCAGCTTGAAGATTTTGTGCCAAGGCTCGAAAGACTTGATTGAAGGCAGCCGTAGCTTCGTCTTCGTGACCTTTTTGGCGTTCCAGCGCTTGGTCCATGACTTCTTGTCCATATTTCTCTACCGCCTCTTGGTGGTATTTTTGATGGTCTTTGTAGTTAAATCCAGCAAATTTCTCTTGAATGCTCATTTCTCTTTCTCCTTTTTGTTCTTGAATGGTTTTTTGCAAGGTGGAAATCAAGGTATCCAGATGTTCCCTTTCTCGAGTCAAATAGTCCAACTGCTTGGTCAGATGGGGCAATAAATCTGCCCTTTCTTCCTTTAATAGCTCTGCTATTTTTTCTAAAGAAAAACCTAGATATTTGTAATAAAGAATAACCTGAAGGCGTTCCAAATCCTCCTGACTGTAGGTTCGATAGCCGTTTTCCGATTTTAAAGGAACCAAAAGTCCTATCTTGTCGTAGTGGTGCAGGGTCTTGACAGAGACACCTGAAAGCTGCGCAGCTTCTTTTATATGGTACATGATTTCCTCCTTATACTCAATGAAAATCAAAGAGCAAACTAGGAAGCTAGCCGCAGGCTGTACTTGAGTACGGTAAGGCGACGCTGACGTGGTTTGAATTTGATTTTCGAAGAGTATTACATTGATAGTATAACCCCTCCCCTTAGGTCAGAGTCAAGCGTTTTTGCGAAATTTTTTACTTCATCATAACATGAAAATGGTTTTCTTGACAGACCTTAGAAAACATGATAGGATAGTCAAGTCTATCAAGCAAAAGAAAGGCTTATCTTGAGTACTTGTGCGGCTATTTGCCAAGGGCAGTAGCTTTTTCTTTTGTAACATTAATTTTAGGAGTTTAACTATGTCTGAAAAATCGCAATGGGGTTCTAAACTGGGCTTTATCCTAGCATCTGCTGGTTCAGCCATCGGACTTGGAGCAGTTTGGAAATTCCCCTATATGACTGCTGCTAATGGCGGAGGAGGCTTTTTACTGGTCTTTCTCATCTCCACTATTTTAATTGGTTTCCCCCTTTTGCTGGCTGAATTTGCTCTCGGCCGAAGCGCTGGTGTCTCTGGGATTAAAACCTTTGGAAAACTAGGAAAGAATAGCAAATACAACTTTATCGGTTGGATTGGTGCCTTTGCCCTCTTTATCCTCTTATCTTTCTACAGTGTTATTGGCGGCTGGATTTTAGTCTATCTAGGCATTGAGTTTGGAAAATTGTTCCAACTTGGTGGAACGGGTGATTACGCGCAACTATTTACTTCAATCATTTCAAATCCAACCATTGCACTAGGAGCTCAAGCTGCCTTTATCTTATTCAATATCTTTATTGTATCACGTGGGGTCCAAAAAGGGATCGAAAGAGCTTCGAAAGTCATGATGCCTCTGCTCTTTATCATCTTTGTCGTCATCATCGGACGCTCTCTCAGCTTGCCAAATGCCATGGAAGGGGTTCTTTACTTCCTAAAACCAGACTTCTCTAAGCTGACAAGTGCTGGTCTCCTCTATGCTCTGGGACAATCTTTCTTTGCCCTCTCACTAGGGGTTACAGCCATGCTGACCTATGCTTCTTACTTGGACAAGAAAACCAATCTGGTCCAATCAGGAATCTCCATCGTAGCCATGAATATCTCGGTATCCATCATGGCAGGTCTCGCCATTTTCCCAGCTATGTCAGCCTTCAATATCCAATCTGAAGGGGGACCGAGCTTGCTCTTTATCGTCTTGCCTCAACTCTTTGACAAGATGCCTTTTGGAACCATTTTCTACATCCTCTTCCTCTTGCTCTTCCTCTTTGCGACGGTCACTTCTTCCGTCGTTATGCTGGAAATCAATGTGGGTAATATCACCAACCAGGACAACAGCAAACGTGCCAAATGGAGTGCCATTTTAGGAATCTTGACCTTCGTCTTTGGCATTCCTTCAGCCCTATCTTACGGTGTCATGGCGGATGTTCACATCTTTGGGAAGACCTTCTTTGACGCTATGGACTTCTTGGTTTCCAATCTCCTCATGCCATTTGGAGCTCTCTGCCTTTCACTTTTTACAGGCTATATCTTTAAAAAGGCTCTTGCTATGGAGGAACTCCATCTCGATGAAAGAACATGGAAACAGGGACTGTTCCAAGTCTGGCTTTTCCTTCTTCGTTTCGTCATTCCAATCATCATCATCGTGGTCTTTATCGCCCAATTTATGTAATCAAAAAGGACTTGAGTAATAAACTCAGGCCCTTTCTTTTTTATGGATGGCTAACAATTAATTCCAAACCTTGTCCTTCCAGAGTCCAAGCTTCAACATCACTTGGTAGGATAAAGTGGCTGCCTTTTTGGATCGGATAGTTTTTACCATCAACAGTGAGCTGACCTTGACCAGCTAAGACACTGAATAAGCTGTAGTCAGCCGTCTTTTCGAAGTCAACTTTTCCATCGATTTCCCACTTGTAGACTGCGAAGAAATCATTGGATACAAGGAGAGTAGAACGCAAATCATCTGCTTTGACAGTCACAGGACAGCTATTGGCAGGCTCTCCAATATTTAAAACATCGATAGATTTTTCAAGGTGAAGTTCACGCAAGTTGCCCTTGTCGTCCTTGCGGTCAAAGTCATAGACGCGATAGGTGGTATCACTAGATTGTTGGGTTTCAAGGATTAAGATACCTGCCCCGATAGCGTGCATGGTGCCACTTGGAACATAGAAGAAATCTCCAGCCTTAACTGGCACTTTTGTCAACAAATCATCCCAGTTCTTATCCTCTATTTGCTGACGGAGTTCTTCTTTTGACTTGGCATTGTGACCGTAAATAATCTCTGAATCTTCATCTGCTGCGATGATATACCAACATTCTGTTTTTCCAAGTTCGCCTTCATGCTCGAGTCCATAAACATCGTCTGGGTGCACTTGGACACTGAGCCAATCGTTGGCATCCAGAATCTTTGTCAAAAGTGGAAATACAGGTTCTGGACGGTTGCCAAACAATTCACGGTGTTCCCCATACAAAGTAGCAAGGTCTATTCCCTCAAAACGACCATTAGCAACTGTAGAGACACCATTTGGGTGAGCTGAGATGGCCCAGTATTCTCCGATTTTTTCACTTGGGATGTCGTAGCCAAACTCATCACGTAGCTTGGTTCCACCCCAGATTTTTTCTTGCATAACTGATTGTAAAAATAATGGTTCTGACATCTTATTCTCCTGTCTGATTTTTCTCCCCTCATTATAGCAGAAAAAGAGTCCGAATTGAACTCTTTTTCCGTTCTTATAAAGTAGGGAGAAGATTTTATAAAAATAGTGAATAAATCCCTTCTTATGCTATAACTTTTGTTGACGATCAAACTCTACTATGTCCTATTTCATACGATAAAAATCAATCACTAGACCAGCAGGACCTTTAACTAATAAGGATTCTGTTCCCCAATCCGTTTCACAAATACCGTGTAAAATCTCGACACCGATCTCTTTTAACCGTTTGTAGTTCTGATCTACATCCTCAATCTCGATGTGAAGAATGATTCCTGACTGAAAATCTTCCAAAGGAATCAAATGATTTTGGGACAACATGAGGCAGTGACTACCAATCGTGAACTGAGCAAAGCCTTGGTCAACATAATCTGCCTGTTTATCCAAAATACGCTCCAAGTCAGCACAGACTTGAGGAATACTTGAAACGATGATATCTAATTGATTTAAATTCATTTACTATCCTCCAGAAAAAGACCGGGTTACTCCGATCTTTAATCATCCCCAAATCGTAAACTTAGCTTTTTCATAATTTTCTTTTGTAAATTGATTTTATTGAATTCTAAATATTCATGTGTATATTGTTGTGAACTAAATGACACACCTATACGTAAACAAATTTGCTCTAAAACCTTCACTGACAACTTTTCATAATGATACCGGTTATTAAGTAAAGACAATATATCATCTCTAGAGGAATTAGAAGTAACAACTTTATTACCCGTCGATACAATATTAAGTAATATATATACTTGTCTTGAGGACAAATAATTATTTTTCTTATAATATCTGATAAAATGATGATACATTTTTAAAAACATCCTCATTCTGACTTCTGAATTAATCAAGCCATACGAATAACTTAGTCCAAATTTTACCACTTGATTATTGTCTCCCTTAGATGAAACTCCGTGTATAAGATTTTTTAAACGGTAGTATAAAATCCAGAATGATTCTGGTTTATCATGGTCATTTTTAAATCGTTTAAAATATCGAATCAATTTGTTTAAAAGTTTAGCTTTAAATTTCTTTTCAGAAATATCTATAACAAGATAATTTTCTGGCTTTTCTTTTCCTTTTGAGTTAATGATTCTTTTTTGATATTTAGAGAATTCATACCCTAAATAGACAAACTTAAAATGATTGGAATTGCTTTTTCGAACAATGGTTTTCTCATTATTAACTTCTAAATGATACTCTTTCAATTGTGCTTTAATAAAGTTTTTTACTTCATCTTCATCAACTGCATCATTAACAATTATCAGTATATCATCAACATAACGTACATATAACAACGGATTCCACTGTAACTGTACAATAGAGTCAAAGTCCTCTAAATATAACTCCGATAGTGAGTTGGAAAAAGAAAGCCCCAAAGGGATCCCTTTATATTCACTTGAAAATATAAAGGACTTTATTGTCTCTATACTAGAGTCACTTAAAATAGAAGATTTAACTATCTTCTTATATAAGATATGCTTATTAATTGAGGGAAAGAAATTTTTTATATCCATCTTAATTACCTTAAAATCCAAAGGTGTGAATAATAGTTCTTTCCTTTTTAAATTGATTTCCCCTTGTGATAAAAATTGTATAATAGTTCTTATTATTGCATTTCTGTTGGGTAACTTTAAACTATACTTGTTAATAATTTCTTTATTGATTTTTTGTAATTCCTTGTGGATTTCTCCATCCCTTGCCGAATAAACAATTCTACTATTACTTTTGTGTTTTAAAAGTTTCGATTTTAAATTCATACATTACCCCCATAAAAGTAGGCAGCACAGGTTTATCCTGTGCTTTACTAACAGGTAATCCTGTGCTTTACTAATTTAAAAATAGATATTCACATGAAACCGAATGCCTCGAACATACTTTATCCATGTAATAAACCAAAAATGGTTATGTCTAAGACCTTTTGTGTGTATTGGGATACAAAATATAGCGAATGATTCTATATTCAGATCAAGATATATAATTTAATATTTAATCTTACTTCCATGCCTACAAATTATATGGTACAATAAAATAAAATAATAATCAATACTTTAAGAGGTTTTAAATGAATAATTTTTTTAGGCAGATATGTTTTTTGAAAACTGAATTACTCCCTCAAGAAGTTCCCCTATTTTTTTCAAATAATCCGATTACTGAAAATATTGAAACAATTTTTCAAAAAATAGATATTATCGATTTTAAAGATATTTATACAATCCCTTTGAACTTTAAAATTCCCAAAAATAATACTTCAACAAGAACGCTTTCTTTATTACATCCACTATCACAAATAGAAGCAATGATTTATATAATGAAATTTGAGTTTCTAATCTTAAATCATCTTAAAAGATCTAATTTTAATATTAGAAAAGCCATAAAACTAAACAAATTAACTTTTAATGGAAGTAAAAGTATACATGAGAAGCGATCTAAACTTGAACAAGATTATAGTATAAAAAAATCAGACTCTACTATTACAACCGAAGAACTTGATAAAAATATTAAAAAATATTTCGCATATTCTAAACACCATAAACTAATCGAAATTTTAAAAAATCCTCTTTTTATACGTTCTAGAAATAAGTATAGATATTTTTTAAAACTGGATATTCAGAATTTCTTTAAGAGTATTTACACTCATTCAATAGTCTGGGCAATCGTTGGTGGAAAAGATATAGGAAAAACTCTAAGTAGACGTATATACTCTAATACTTTCGCTTCAAAAACAGATAAACTTCTACAAAAAAGCAATAATAATGAAACAAATGGTATTTTATTAGGTCCCGAATTAAATAGGATTATTTCTGATTTACTTTTAACAACTATTGATGTCGACATACAGAATAAATTAAACCACTTAAAATATAAAACAGATTATGATATCTACAGATTCGTTGACGATTATTTTATATTTGCAACCTCAAAAGAAACAGTTGAAAATATAGAAAAAACTATTAAAACATCTTTAGAAAACTATAACCTCACTTTAAATGATTCCAAAACAGAAATACACGAAACCCCTTATTATATTGGAGACCCTGCAATAAATGATACTAAAATTAGTATCGATATTTTAAACTTACACAGAAAGAATTTAGCTAATGAATTAAATTTCCCTACCAAAGATATTGAAAAAGGGGAGGAATTTAAATACATTGTCGGAAAACACCCTAACTGGCTAAACTTTTACAACGATATCTCTCGTATAACAACACTAAATAAGCAAGCAACTAGAAAAATTGTATTATATGTACTGAAAACTATAAAAATTTATATTGACCCAAATTCTCTGAAAAAAGCAAATCCCTATTCATATATTAAAAATTTGTATACTGCGCTGGAAGTTATCACATCCGTGTATTCAACTTATCTTGATTTTGATACTACCCATGCATTTATTAGAATATTACTCAGATTAAAAAATGGTCTACACGATCTAAAAGAGGATGAAAGTATGAATCAAGAGGAAATACTTAATATTGAGAATAAAATCTTCGAACATATTTATAGAGTTCTGAAACAAAACAAGCATAATATAAATAATTTAACAGATCTAATATTATTTTTAGAAACTTTTAATAAGAAACTTTCTCCTCAAATTTTGTGTGAAATCCTTGAACTTCATTCTAAAGACTATTTTACTTTGTGTAGTATAGCTCACTACATTCAAGATCAAAATACAAAAAATAATTTTTTAAATCCTAGATATAAAATTGTACTAAAAAAGCTCTCCTCCAAACTTGATAGTATAATTTCCACCCCTCCCAAGTCTATGAATGGAAACTCTCCACTATTTGATGCGAACTACTTTTATTTCTTAAATGATTTTTCACATTATAAACCTATTAAAAAAAATGATATTGACCTATACAAAAAAATAAAAGATCAACTAAGTGTAGAAATTGAGAATACTGGTAATCTAAAACCATTGTTTCGTAATATCACCAAGTCATCTTATTTCAACTGGAACCTTAATAAATATGATTTCGAACTACTAGTTATTAACAAACTACTCCAACAACGTGAGAATATCTCATCTACATATTAAAAAATTAGCCTGAAAATTTCAGGCTAATTTTTAGATGATTTATTTAATTGCGCGTGATTGCAATCCTTCTTCTTCCAAGAAGAGACGGAATGGTACGAGTTCTTCTGCTTCGTATTTTTCCTTGAATGCTTTGATTGCTTCTTCTGAGTGAAGTTTTGGATCCAATTCAAGTACTTCTACTGGAAGTGGACGGTGTGGAGTGATGCGAGCATCGATCACAACAGTTTTACCTTCTTTGTTCAATTTAACAGCTTCTGCAACAACTGCATCGATATCTTCGATACGGTTTACTGTAAATCCAACAGCTCCTTGTGCTTCAGCGATTTTCGCATAGTCAGCGTTTGTGAAGTCACAACCAAACAAGTGTTTGTTTGTGTCTTCGTATTTGTCCTTGATAAAGCCATATTTATCATTTGAGAAGACTACGTTGATAACTGGAAGGTCGTATTGAACGTTTGTGATAACGTCTGGGTAGCACATGTTAAATGCTCCATCACCCATGATATTCCATACTTGACGATCTGGATTGTCTTTCTTAGCAGCGATACCACCAGGAAGGGCAATACCCATTGTCGCAAAGAGTGGAGATGTACGCCACATGTTCTTAGGTGTCATGTGAAGGTGACGAGTAGATGTTTGAGTAGTGTCACCTACGTCGATTGAGTAGATAGCGTCTTGATCAGCATGTTTGTTGATTGCATTGTAAACTTGATACAATTGCAATTCACCCTCAGTTTTACCTTCGAGTTTGTTCATGTAATCACGCCAGTTTTGGTTATTCTTAACGTTTGCACGCCACCATGGAGTAGACTCAACTGGGTTTACTTTGTCAAGGATTGCTTTAGCTGCTTGACCTGCATCACCAAGGATTGAAGCATCTAGGGCATGACGTTTACCAAGTTTGTAAGGGTCGATATCCACTTGGATGAATTTTTCAGTGTTCTTGAATGCTTCGTAAACTTCAGCAAATGGGAAGTTTGAACCAAGGAAAAGAACTGTATCTGCTTCAAAGACCACTTCGTTGGCTGGTTTCCAACCAACACGGTAAGCAGAACCTGTCAAACCTTCATAGTTCCATTCGAAAGCTTCAAAGTTTTTACCAGTTGTGATGATTGGTGCTTTGATTTTACGTGACAATTCAGTAATCACTTCACCAGCTTTCACACCACCGTAACCAGCATAGATAACTGGACGTTCAGCATTGTTCAAGATTTCAACAGCTTTGTCGATTTCAACTTCGTTCAAAGCAGGAGCGATGAATGAACGCTCGTATGAACCTGATCCATAGTATGAGTTTTCGTCGATTTCTTGGAAACCGAAGTTTACTGGGATTTCAACAACAGCTGGACCTTTTTTAGAAACTGCAGCACGGCAAGCTTCGTCAATAACTTTTGGCAATTGCTCAGCGTAAGCTACACGTTTGTTGTATACAGCGATACCGTTGTACATTGGGTTTTGGTTCAATTCTTGGAAAGCATCCATGTTGAGTTCGTTAACTGGACGTGATCCAAGGATTGCTAGGAATGGAGTGTTATCCATAGCTGCATCGTAAACACCGTTAATCAAGTGAGTCGCACCTGGACCACCTGAACCAACTGCAACCCCGATTGAGCCACCGAATTTAGCTTGCATAACCGCTGCAAGAGCACCTGTTTCTTCGTGGCGAACTTGCAAGAAGCGGATATCTTTATCTTCAGCCAAAGCGTCCATCAATGAGCTGAGTGTTCCTGATGGGATACCGTAGATTGTGTCTACGCCCCATGTTTTCAATACGTTAAGCATTGCTGCAGATGCAGTAATTTTCCCTTGAGTCATAATGATAACTCTCCTTCAAATATTTTTAAATCTACTAAAAAAGGTTTCATATAGTTTTTGAAAACGTTTCAGTAAATTTTTACACTACTAATTTATCACATTTATTTTGACTTTACTAAGAATCTGCTCAGAAGTTTTTATTCTCTATTACAGTACAGTTTGGAAACGTTTTTAGTTTCTGTTTTATAATAAAAAAGCGAGCAAGCTCGCTTTTAGTCTATTTTACTAAAGTTTAGTAAGAGTGAACTAGTCAGAACAGATACAGAACTAAAGGCCATAGCTAGACCTGCCAGTTCTGGATTGAGGGCCAGTCCAACACCTGAAAAGACTCCTGCTGCAATCGGAATTCCGGCGACATTGTAGATAAAGGCCCAGAAAAGATTGAGCAGAATTCGATTAAAGGTTTTCTTACTCATGTCAAAGGCACGAACCACTCCTAGGAGGTTATTAGTTGTCAACACCAAATCTGCTGACTCGATGGCAATATCTGTTCCAGCTCCCATAGCAATCCCCACATCTGCTACACTGAGGGCAGGAGCGTCATTGATACCGTCCCCAACAAAGGCTACTTTGCCAGACGCTTGTAGTTTATGGATTTCATGGGCTTTTTCTTCTGGTAAGACACCTGCAATGACCTCTTCGATTCCGATCTGATCGGCTATAGCACGCGCCACACCAGCATTGTCTCCTGTCAGCATGACTGTTTTAAGACCTCGTTTTTTCAACTGACTGATGGCAAGCTTGGCATTTTCCTTAGGAATATCTTGCAGAGCAAGCAAGCCTTTGATTTCATTGTCCACAGCCAAGAAAACAACTGTCTTAGCTTCTTTTTCTAGTTCTTCTAGTTTTTCTTGATAAGTGCTAGAAATGTTCATGCCATCCAGCATTTTAGCATTTCCAAGCAGAACTTGTTTTCCATTGATTTGCCCTGAGACACCTTTTCCGTGCAAGGCTTGGAAATTTTCAACAGTTTGAAGCTCAAGTCCAGCTTCACTCGCTCGTTTCACAACGGCTTCAGCCAGTGGGTGTTGAGAAGCTTCTTCCAAGGAAGCTGCCAATCCAAGCACTTCTACTTCGTCGCCGATGATATCTGTGACCACAGGTTTCCCTTCAGTCAAAGTTCCGGTCTTATCAAAGACGATAGTTTGAACTTTCTGGATTTCCTGTAGAACCGTTCCATTTTTGAGGAGAACTCCCATCTTGGCACTGCGACCTGTCCCTACCATAAGGGCTGTCGGTGTTGCAAGTCCCAAGGCACAAGGGCAGGCAATAATCAGAACTGCTACTCCATAGAGAAGCGAAGACACAAAGCTCGCTCCAAGCACAACTGCACTATCCTTGAGCAAGACGAACCAAACCCAAAAGGTCACAATCCCTAAAATGACAACTGCTGGGACAAAAATCCCTGAAATCTTATCCGTCAAGTCCTGAATCGGCGCACGACTTGTCTGAGCTTTCTTCACAAAATCCACAATCTGAGCCAAAACAGTCTCTGAACCAACTTTTTCTGCTCTAAAAACAAGTGTTCCACTATTATTGATGGTTGAACCAATGACGGTATCTCCAACTGTCTTGTCCACAGGCAGACTCTCACCTGTCACCATAGACTCATCAATACTAGAGATACCTTCTACTACGACACCATCAACCGCAATCTTTTCACCGGGACGTACTCGAATCAGGTCACCTACCTTGACTTGCTCCAAAGGGACTTGAACATAGTTATCCTCACGCAAGACTTCTGCAGTTTTAGCCTGCAAGTCAAGTAATTTCTCCACAGCTTGGGAAGTATTTTTCCGCATTTTCTCCTCAAAAACGGCTCCCATAAGAACGAAGAAGAAGATAAATGCAGCACTTTCAAAGTAAACGGGGAGACCAGCGAAGAGGGCAACTAAGCTATAGAAATAGGCCACTAGGGTTCCCAGAGCAACCAAGGTATCCATGTTGGCATTGTGCTTTTTAAAACTAGCCCAAGCACTTTGGATATAAGGACCACCTGCTACTAGCATAATCGGTGTTGTGGCTAAAAAGGTGCCCCAACGCATGACTTGGTGACTAATTCCTCCTGTCGACATCCCAATCATGAGGATTACAAGAGGCACAGTAAAGATACTAGTAATCCAAAAACGCTGTAAAAGTGATAGAGATTTTCGAGTCTTCTCAACAACTGTATAACTTCCCTTTTGCATCTTCATACCACAAGAAAATTCATGTTGACCTAATTCTTGAGGTGTAAAACGAATGACTTTCTCTTCGTCTACGCCGATTGGTTCTAAGATGCCTTCTTCTTCAAACAGAATTTCCTTGTAACAGTTTGAAGGAGTTGCTCGATGAAAGGTAATCTCAGCTGGAATCCCTTTTTGAAGCTGTATATGAGCTGGATGGTAGCCTTTGTCTGCCGTGATACGGATTTTTTGAACACCATTTTCAAGACTTGCTTTTACAATTTCAGTCATATCATTCTCCTATTCTACAATCATCTTACCGTGCATCATATTCATACCACAAGCAAAGCCAAATTCTCCAGCCTGCTCAGGCGTGATTTCCACTATATACTCTTCCCCCATAGGCAGGTCCGCATGTACACCAAAATCTGGAAAAACAATTTGGTCCAGACAAGGTGAAGGGTCCTTACGGTCAAAGACAATGCGGGCTGGCACTGATTTCTTGAGGATAATCAACTCAGGCGTATAGCCCCCCATGACCTCCACTCGAATCTCTTGGTAGCCCTTTTTTTGTTGGGCCTTTTGTCCAGATTTCTCAGGCTTTTTGAAAAACCAAAACAAGATAAACGCGATAAGGGCAATACAAATAATGGTTACAATACTATTTAACATGACGTCTCCTTTACATACAATTACATTTTACTTCTGTTACAGCGCTTGATTTCTTCTCAGAAATCACAGCTTCCAAGTCTTCCAAGTCAGCCTGAGTAAAATCACATTCAGCAATCAAATCAGCCAACAAGTTCTTAATCCTACGAGAACAAACCTTGTCCTTGATATCTTGGACAAGTAAATCCCGACTTTGGTCCAAAGTTAAAAGGGCTGAATAAACAAAAGACTTGCCTTCTTTTTTCCTTGTCAGACACTCTTTCTCAACCAAACGAGCCAAAAGAGTTTGAATGGTTGACTTGGACCAGTCGAAACGCTCCGCCAGAACCCTGATCAAATCCGTACTGGTCTGCTCTCCTTGCATCCAAATAATCTTCATGACCTGCCATTCTGCATCTGAAATCTGCATTAGCACACCTCCAAAATCTACATTTGTCAATTACAATTATCAGTATACTCTTAAAATCTACATTTGTCAATTATAAAATTAATCTTTTCTTTGAAAATTTGAATTTTAACCATTTGATAAAGGATTTTCAATCAAATCTTACTATATAAACTATAAAAATATGCTATACTAAAGAAAAAAGAAAACAACCACTAGGGGTGCGTAAAGCTGAGATTAACGACTGTTAGACCCTTTGACTCAATCTAGGTAATGCTAGCTGATGGAAGTGGAAATGATAATGGGGACTAGCAGTCTTCTATTGCCTTTCTAAAACAGACCATCTTGTTCTTAAGAATACAAACTTCAGTTGGTTGGGAGGTTTTAGATGACTTATTTACCCGTTGCTTTGACCATTGCAGGGACTGACCCTAGTGGTGGTGCTGGCATCATGGCTGACTTAAAGTCATTCCAAGCTAGAGATATCTATGGAATGGCCGTTGTGACCAGCCTTGTCGCTCAAAATACCAGAGGCGTTCAATTGATTGAGCATGTATCTCCAAAAATGTTGATGGCTCAATTAGAAAGTGTCTTTTCCGATATTCCACCACAAGCTGTGAAAACTGGGATGTTAGCGACAACTGAAATCATGGAAATCATCCAGCCCTATCTTAAAAAACTGGATTGTCCCTACGTCCTTGACCCTGTTATGGTCGCTACAAGTGGGGATACCCTGATTGATACCAGTGCCAGAGACTACCTAAAAACAAATCTGCTTCCCCTTGCAACTATTATTACACCGAATCTTCCTGAGGCAGAAGAAATTGTTGGTTTTTCAATCCATGATCCTGAAGACATGCAGCGTGCCGGTCGCCTGATTTTAAAAGAATTTGGTCCTCAGTCGGTTGTCATCAAAGGTGGCCATCTCGAAGGCGGTGCCAAAGATTTCCTCTTTACCAAGGATGACCAATTTGTCTGGGAAAGTCCAAGAATTCAAACCTGTCATACACATGGTACTGGATGTACCTTTGCTGCAGTGATTACGGCTGAACTTGCCAAGGGGAAAACCCTCTATCAAGCAGTCGATAAAGCCAAGGCCTTTATTACGAAAGCCATCCAAGATGCCCCTCAACTCGGTCATGGTTCTGGTCCAGTCAACCATACAAGCTTTAAAGATTAAAAAAACTCTCTAGTTCCCACTTTAAGGGAATTAGAGAGTTTTTATACTTTTCGAAAATCTCTTCAAACGACGTAAGCTTTATCTGCAACCTCAAAGCTGTGCTTTGAACAACCTGCGACTAGCTTCCTAATTTGCTCTTTGATTTTCATTGAGTATTAATTAGAAAATAATGTCATCCAACTTTGTTAAAAAGGCTTGCGTTTTTGCCTCTATATCTTCTGACTGCATCAAATCACGCACTACAGCTACTCCAGCTATGCCAGTTGCGGCAAGTTGGTCAATGTTCTCTGAAGTCAAGCCTCCAATAGCAACTACTGGGATGGCAACCCTTTGGCAAATTGTTTTCAAGGTTGAAATCAGGGTGATAGGTGCATTTTCCTTGGTCGTAGTCGGGAAAATGGCTCCTGTCCCCAAGTAATCTGCTCCCCCTTCTTCTGCCTCTAGGGCTCTTTTTACAGTTTTAGCTGTGACACCAAGTATTTTTTCAGAACCCAAGACTTGTCGGGCCACCGAAACTGGTAGTTCATCGTCTCCAATATGCAGACCAGCAGCATCAACTGCAAGACAGACATCCAAACGATCATCGATGATCAGGGGTACCTGATAGGCATCTGTTATTTCCTTGACTTGTTTTGCCAGTTGATAATATTGATTGGTTGTGAGATTTTTTTCTCGCAATTGGACTATGGTAACCCCTGAACGGCAAGCCGTCTCAACCTTTTCAAGAAAGCTTTCCAAGGAATCTTGGTAGCGATTGGTTACTAGATACAGTCTAAGCGCCTCTCTATTCATAAACATCTCCTTTGATAGCATCTAGCCAGTTTTCATCTCTTTTGAGGAGCGAAAGCTGATTGAGTACTTGGTATCGAAAATCTTCCAATCCCATTCCTTGAACAACTATTCTCTCAGCAGAGATATTGAGATAAGAGACTGCTAAGCAAGAAGCTTCAAAGGCAGTTTTTCCTTGGCTGAGAAAAACAGCTGTTAAAGCTCCAACCAAGTCTCCTGTCCCTGTTATCCAGTCTAATTCTGCACAGCCATTTCCCAGTACAGCGACCTGATTCTTCGAAACGATGAGGTCCTTGGGGCCAGTAACTAAGAAAGACATACCAGGATAAAGCTGACACCAGTCTTTCAAGACTTGAAGTAAATCCTCAGTTTCTTGATCTTTAGCACTCGCATCGACCCCAACGCCGTGGTGCTTTAAGCCAACAAGACTTCTAATTTCTGACATATTTCCTTTAAGGACCGTAGGTCTATAGTCTAAAAGGTCTTTAACTAAGCTCTTACGAATGGATGAAGCCGTTACGCCAACCGCATCTACTACCATTGGAAGAGAAACTTGAGCTGCATAAGAAGCTGCCATACGGATTGCTTTTTCCTTCTCAGCTGACAAATGCCCCAAATTGATGAAGAGTGCCTGGCTTTGCTTAGTAAAATCAAGAACCTCACGGGAATCATCTGCCATAACTGGTTTACATCCCAAAGCCAAAATCCCATTTGCTAGCATCTCACAAGAAATCTCATTGGTAATACAGTGAATGAGGGAAGTCGTTGCCAGAGGAAAAGGATTTGTAAATGCCTGCATCAGTCTATCCTTTCACGAAAGAAATATCCTTGCACTTTTTTAAAGAATTCCTGCTTGATTAAAAATCGAAAGGCAATAAAGGAAATCGCTGTACCAATTAAGGTTGCTCCGAAAAATCGAGGAGTGTAGATAAACCAGCTAAGCTTAGCGGCCGATCCTGTAAAGAGTACCATAACAGGATAGGAAACAATAGAACCAATAATACCTGTTCCCACAATTTCTCCCAAGGCAGAAAAGTGAAATTTTCGACCATACTTATAAAAGAGACCTGCTAGAAGGGCTCCAAAAGTCGCTCCTGTGAGAGCTAAAGGTGGAATCCCTTGAGTCGTCATACGGATAAAGGCTGTCACTGTAGCCATAACCAAGGCATAAACAGGTCCCATCATGATTCCTGCTAGAATATTGACTACACTGGACATCGGTGCCATTCCCTCAATCCGAAAGATAGGCGTAAGAACTACATCAAGGGCAATCATCATGGATAAAATGGTTAATTTGTGAACCTGTAATTGGTGGTTTCTCATATTTCTATTCTTCTCCTGTTTCTAAAGACTGTAAATCGCTTTTCCATGTCTGGTGTTGGTAGGCCATTTCCCAAAACTTAGCTTCCATATGAACACTGATGTGGAAGGCATCTAGCATTTTTTTCTTGTCTGTCTCGTCACTTTCTCGATAGAGTTGATTGACCAGAGCCTCTTCCTCTCTGATCTGTTGCTCCAACTCATCCGTAATATAAGTTTCAATCCATTGTTGGTAGAGAGGATTTGGTGATGGTTTAAGATTAAGTGATTTGCCTATATCATGATATAGCCAAGGACAAGGCAGCAAGCTCGCAAAGGCAATGGCTAGATTTGCTTCTTCAAATTGACGATAAATGTGAGAGATATAATGATAGCAGGTTGGAGCGATTGGATGTTGCTCCATTTCCTGGTCGCTGATTTCCAATTCCTTGAAAAATTGCTGGCGGATAAATAACTCACCCTCCACTAGACTCTGAGCATTTTGTTTCAAGAGTCTTTTCATCTCTTGGTTTGAAGTCTTATCAGCCAAAAGGTGATAGATTTCTGAGAAGGCCTTCAGATAGTAGGCATCCTGAATCAAGTAATAGCGGAAAATGGCAGGTTCTAAATTCCCCTCTTGCAACTGTAAAATAAAGGGATGATGAAAAGAAGCCTGCCAAGCTTCCTTGGATAATTCCATCGCAATATCTGTAAATTCCATAATAACTCCTTTATAAAAATAGACTGGTTTGAAGCAATAAAAAGAACAGCAGGTAGATAAATATTGTCCTTTGAGGAATATAAAAAGTCCGATAGCTATTCTCCACCTGTGCATGTTCGTCATATCCATGCGCCGACAGGGCTCTCAGGTAAAGATGGCGCCACCTAAAGACTGTCATCAGAACCTTGCTGTAAATTAAGGGAGACCAAACATGCAGTTCTTGACCGCGTAATAGGCAAGCTTCCTTGAGAGACTTGATTTCTTGCTGAATGAGGGGGAAGGAATTGAATACCACAATTAAGGCATAAGCCCAAGAGCGTGATAACCCCTTTTGATCCAAGTACAAGAGAAGCTCTTTTAGGGAAATAGAGGAAACAAAGACAAGTCCGATACAAACTGTCACAAAGGCCCTCGTTCCAAGCATGACTGCCTGCGAAGCATCTCCATGTAACTGAACTGCCCAGTAGTTGGCAAAGGATGGCAAAATGGCAAGCAGAATCATCCAAGCCAATACTTTAAATCGCCGGTAATAGAGCATAAAGAGAATGCAAAATACGACTACCGAAAGATTCAGAGCAATCGAAGGAATGAAAGATGTTTCCAGAGATAAAATTAGCAAGAAGAGACTGATAATCGGTGTCTGGGTTGCTACTTTGACCATACTATCCCACCTCCCCTTGGGTATTGCTACTCTGAGATGTGAGTGGTTTGGTAATTGTCACTTCTTTCACATGACTGAGACCTTGACTAGTCATCTCAATCCAATAATCAACCACAGATATCAAAGGATCTAAACGATGGCTAATGATCAAAAAACTTCTTCCTTGATTTCTGTCCTCCACAATCCACTGACAAAAATAATGGCAGGCTCTATCATCCAAACCAGCAAAAGGTTCATCTAGCAAAATCACGGAAGCTTTACTGGTCAAGATGGTCAAGAGCTGAAGAATCTTTTGCTGGCCACCACTTAATTGATAGGGACTCTTATCGAGTGCCTGCTCCAAATCAAAATATTGTAAAGCTTTAAAAATCCGCTGATTTCTTTCAGAATCAGGTCCATCTAATTGAAGTTCCTCTCGCAGACTGACTCTGATAAACTGTTTCTCAGCTTCCTGAACAACACCCGTCAGGTCATGATACAAACTCTTTTTCTTTTTCAGGACTGTCCCCCTCCAAGTAATTCGTCCTTTATACTTTTGAAATTGAAGAATAGACCGAAAGAGGGTTGATTTCCCGACACCATTATCACCCAAGATACAGGAAATTCCTTGGTAGATAGTAAAATCCGCTATCGAAAAGAGGGGGCGATTACCCAGCTCACAAGTCACACGGTCCATATGGAACAGTTCTGAGCTAGAAGCAACATTCTTTGAAGCAACCTGTGTCATTTCAGAGGAAGGGATTTGAAACACTTCCCTTAGTTGTCCGTCTCTTAGCTCCACCATATGGTCGATATAGGCTTCATAGTCCGTTAAATCATGGTCGCACAGGATAACTGTCTTCCCATTTGAAGCCAATTCGTTTAGAATCTCCAATATCTCTATCCTACTCTTGCGGTCAATGGAAGCGAAGGGCTCATCCAAGAGATAGACCCTAGGATTCATGGCAAAGAGAACAGCCAAAGCAGCTTTTTGCTTTTCCCCACCTGATAAGTGATGGATGGGACGGTGCAAAATCTCCTTGCAGCGACATTGCTGGACCACCTCTGCTATTTTAGAATCAATTTCCTGAACAGGATGCCCAATATTTTCCAAGGTAAAAACCAGCTCCTCAAACAAGTTCTCCATGGTAAATTGATGATTGGGATTTTGAAAGAGAATCCCAACTGTCTGGACACGTTCGACGATAGAAAGCTGACTGACCTCACTCCCATCTATCAAGACTTGACCACTATGGGGCAAGGAACTGACTTGGGCAATCATTTGAAAGAGACTGGATTTTCCTGAACCACTGCTCCCAACTAACAAGGTAAAGGCTTGCTCATGAAAAGTAAAATCAAGCGGCTCAGAGAAGATTGGGGACTGAATCGCTCGTAGTTCCAGCCCCATCTATGCCTTTCCTCCAGCTGCAAACTGATGATAGAGTTTGACAATGGCACGAACCAAGATAGTACAGAAGAAAAAGACAGAAATAAAGCGTACCACTAGCAAGGAAAGTACAAAAGGCACTGAAAAGGCGTAGTAACCTAACTTAATGTATTCATAGACAAAGCTAACAAGCGTAATCCCAATACTATTGGCAGTTAGAGAGAGCCAACTTTCATAGCGATTCTTGGTTACGATAAAACCAAGTTCACTTCCCAAACCTTGAACCAAGCCAGACAAAAGGGCACCTAGACCGAATTGGCTACCATAAAGGACTTCAGCAAGCGCAGCTAGCACTTCTCCAATCGTTGCACTTCCCACTCTTGGAACAAAAATGGCAGCAATAGGCGCAGCCATACACCAGAGACCAAAGAGGATTTCATTGGCAAAGGCCTGTAAACCAAGAGGTGCTAAAATCAGAGTGAGGATATCAAACAGATATCCGGATCCTACAAAAACGCCACCAAAAAAGATAGACAAGAAAGCAAGTAAAATAACATCTTTTAACTGCCATTTTTTCAACATAAAAAAACTCCTTTTTTAAAGAAAAGTGGGGCATTCAAGGTGAGCTACCTAAATGCTTTGTATCATCTTCATCCAGTTTCGTAAAAGAAAAAACTCTAATTACAGATAGGAATTAGAGTTCAGCTTACAAGATTAGATGGTTAGATGGTTAGTTTCTATAAATACAAAACCATTTCACATTTCCCTTCGACAGTACTAACTGTATCAGGTTCAATGGGTATCATCTCAGCCTAAAGCACCCCAAATGTCTTTATTATTTAATTATATAAATATTATAACAAACGATTTTTTCCAGTTCAAGAAATTGAACTGAGAAATAAGCTAGGCCAATCTATTGTAGTAAAATCACTAAGTAAACCATATAAACAGCCTATTCACTTATGAAGGATAATAACCCAACTTATCGAGTGAGAGAATCCTATTGACTTAAAAGACAAGAATAAAAAAGTTAAAATTGTTCACTCATTTCTCGAACAGTTTTTTCTATATTTTTTGCATATGATATTGCTGAAATGATTGAAACGCCGTCAACATTGGTCTTCATAATGTCTTTAATATGTTTCGTCTGTATCCCACCAATTGCAACTAAGGGCAGTTGTGGCAATAGTTTTCTCATCAATTTAAGACCTTCATAACCTATAGCACCACCAGCATCATCCTTTGACTGGGTATCAAATACAGGACCAACACCAACATAATCTACATATTCAACTTTTGATTGTTGAAATTCTTCCTCGTTTTTTATAGAAAGACCAATTATTTTATCTGGCATCAATTTTCTAATTTCATCAACTCCAAGGTCATCCTGCCCTACATGTACCCCGTCAGCATCTATTTCTAATGCTAACTCAATATCATCATTAACAATAAATAGAACATTATATTTTTTACAAAGATTCTGTAGTTTTATTGCTAATTCGACTTTTTCTTTACCTTCTAAGGCTCCCTCCCCTTTTTCACGGAATTGAAATAAGGTTATACCACCTTTTAAGGCTTCCTCAACGACCGTATATAGATCTTTTCCTTGGCAAGTAGTCGTTCCACAAATAAAATATAGTTTTAGTAATTCTTTATGAAACATTTTACTTTACTCTTTTGAATTCCTTTACATCTTCATCTGTAATCTCATATAAGGCATTTATAAATTCAACTTTAAATGTTCCAGGAAGATGTCCATTTGGACGTTTTTCTGCCATTTCTCCAGCGATATTGTAAACCAACATTGCTGTTTCTAATGATTTCAATTCTTGACCTTTTTCAAGTCCGATAAAGCTTGCTACTACAGCACCTAATAAGCATCCTGTTCCAATAACTTTTGGCATCATAGCACTGCCATTATGAATCGTTACCACTTCTCCATTTACCGCAATAGCATCCACTTCACCTGTTACTACTATTGGAATATTGAACTTCTTATTTGCTGCTAGAGCAATTTCATCAATATTATCTACTCCCGCACTATCTACTCCTTTAGATGCCACATTTATCCCTACTAAAGAGGCAATCTCGCCAGCATTTCCCCTAATCGCTGCTAGTTTATAATTGTTGATTAGATCATCTGCTACTTTTTTTCTATATTCTCCTGCTCCACAGGCTACAGGATCTAAAACTGCTGGAACATTATATTTCTCTGCAATTTTCAGAGCAGCTTGGTATAATTTCCAATTTTCATCTGTTAATGTTCCTATGTTTATTAATAAACCACCAGCATACTTTAACAAATCCTCTAAATCTGCAGGAAACTCACTCATAGCTGGTGATGCACCCAGTGCTACTAATCCATTTGCTGTGAAATTTTTTACTACATCATTGGTTATGCAAATGACCAAAGGTGCTTTTTCTTTTAATAATTTTAAACTTGTCATATTGAAATTCTTCCTTCTCACTTTATACGATATACTGATTTCGATTTATCTCTATCTTTCGTTAAGAAATTTTTTTCATTTACCATTTACATTGAATGATTTACCTCATCAAATTTGTAAATATCCTAAACCCTCTCTAGGCGTCATAGCCAATATCAAAAAAGGCTAATTCTAAAGCAACCGCTTGATTCCAGCGTTCCTGAAGTTCCGTCAAATCTTCTAGACCTTTCCCAACACGATTGAGTTCGTCAACCAGAAATTGAACCCACTCTGCAAAGAAAAGACCTCTGTGGAGATTGATCCATTCCGAATGAATATAGGCTTCAGGTAGAGCCAAATCTTTAGAACCCCAGTCTAAATAGAGACCTTCTGCAATGACTAGCATGACCAAAAGATGAGCATAATCTGATGATGACACAGCAGAATACATAAGCTGCTGAAAGGCTTTTGTTACAGGATGCAAGGTCACTTCCAGATAGTCATTCTCAGATACTTTTAACTCTTTGAAAGCCTTTTGGAAATAACCGTCTTCATCTGCTTCAAGAAAGCCTAGTTGCTTGGCAAAACGAAGCTTGGATTCAAGCTGGTCTGCGTGGGCTACGCAAGCACCCAGCATGGATAAGAAGGCATCAAAGAAGTGATAATCTTGAATCAGGTATTCTTTTAAGACCTTATTCTCAATTGTCCCCGCAAAAAGTTCCTTAACAAAACGATGATTGATTGCAGCTTGCCAATCCTTATGACTGCTTTTTAATAATTCTCCAACAATCAAACCTGGCTCAAATGCATAGTCTTGTGTTTCCATATTTACTTTTCCTCTCTTTACTCGTTCGTAATCAACAAAATATCAAGAAAATCCTAGTTTTACTTGACCTTTTTAAAGAAAATCAAGGGCGTTCAAGAAGAGCTACCTAAATTCTTTGTATCACCTTCATCCGGCTTATATAAACAAAAAAACTCCAATTACAATCAAGAATTAGAGTTTAGCTTACAAGATTAGATCGTTCATTTCGACATACGAAAAAACGTTTCACATTTCCCTTCGCCAGTCTTAACTGTATCAGGTTCAATGGGTATCATCTCAGCTTAAAGCACCCCAAATGTCTTTATTATTTAATTACTGCACCAGTATAGCAAAAAATGAAAGCCCTAGCAAGATTTTTGATTAGAAAATATATTTATATAGATTTCAATGGTGATTTATTCTTCCTATAGACGAAGAAAAACCTCCACATTCAGTGGAGGCAATCTTTTTATCAATACAATTTTAAGTCACGAGGATCGACTGGGAAGGTTGGGTTGTATGGGTTGTGACGGAGTTTGAAGTGTTTGACATCTTCAATAGTCTGAGTTCCAGACAATTGCATAACTGTCTTCAATTCTGCATTCAAGTGTTCAAAGACTTGACGCACACCGACACTACCACCGAGAGCCAAACCATAGATAACAGGGCGACCAATAGCTACCAAGTCTGCTCCTGAAGCCAAGGCTTTAAAGACGTGTTGACCACGACGAATACCAGAGTCAAAGACAATTGGCACACGTTTGTCAACTGCTTCTGCTACTTCTTGAAGTGAGTCAAAAGCAGCTGGTCCACCGTCGATTTGGCGGCCACCGTGGTTGGTTACCCAGATACCAGAAGCTCCCGCAGCAAGCGAACGTTCAACGTCCTCACGGCATTGTGGTCCCTTGACATAAACAGGAAGTCCTGAGTATTCAGCAATAAATTCTACATCACGTGGAGACAAGCGTTGTTTAGCTGATTTGTAAACAAAGTCCATTGATTTACCAGCACCTTCTGGTAGGTATTCTTCAACAATCGGCATGCCAACTGGGAAGACAAAACCATTACGCTTATCTACCTCACGATTGCCCCCTACCGTAGCATCAGCCGTCAAGACAATCGCTTTATAACCTTCAGCCTTCACACGGTCCATGATGTGGCGATTGATTCCGTCATCTTTACTAAAGTAAAACTGGAACCAATGTGGTGTCCCTTGAAGGGCTTCTGTAATTTCTGGAAGATCTACAGTAGAGTAAGAGCTAGTTGTGTAAAGAGAACCAAACTCATGCACACCACGCGCAGTAGCCACTTCACCCTGTTCATTTGCTAATTTATGAGCTGCAACAGGCGCCATAATGATTGGTGAAGACAATTTTTCACCTGCAAATTCAATCTCTGTACTTGGATTTTCTACATTGCAAAGCGTATGCGGAACGATGAGTTTGTGGTTAAAGGCGCGAATATTCTCACGCAAAGTGAAAGTATCTTCCGCCCCACTAGCGATATAGCCAAATGCGGCTTTAGGGATAACTTGTTGCGCCATTGGCTCCAAATCATAGGTATTGATGAAATCTACATGACCTTCTGCATTGCTTGTTTTGTATGACATAAAATGCCCTCCTTAATAAGTAAGCGTTTACTTTGTATATTACAAAAATATCTTAACTCTTTTTTCAAAATTTTTCAAATATTTTGTTTGTAAATTTCAGAAATTTTATGTCTATGATAAAAAATCCTTATAACGGCAATAAAAAATAGATATTATCCAAAGAAGATTTTAAGTGCTACAATAACTGTATTATTTCTAGATGGGAGGTTCTATTTTTGGATTGGTCCATTGTTGAACAATATCTACCACTATATCAAAAGGCATTCTTTCTGACCTTGCATATTGCAGTTTGGGGAATTCTGGGATCCTTTCTGCTCGGTTTAATCGTTAGTATCATCCGACATTATCGAATCCCTGTTTTGACGCAAGTAGCGACAGCCTACATTGAATTATCACGTAATACGCCCCTTTTGATTCAACTCTTCTTTCTCTATTTCGGACTTCCTCGAATCGGGATTGTCCTATCTTCAGAAGTCTGTGCCACTTTAGGACTGGTCTTTTTAGGAGGCTCCTATATGGCAGAATCTTTCCGAAGTGGGCTGGAAGCCGTCAGTCAAACCCAGCAGGAGATTGGATTAGCAATCGGTCTGACGCCTGTACAGGTCTTTCGCTATGTGGTTCTTCCGCAAGCAACAGCTGTGGCACTCCCCTCCTTTAGTGCCAATGTCATTTTCCTGATCAAGGAAACCTCTGTTTTCTCAGCAGTAGCTTTGGCCGACCTCATGTACGTTGCCAAGGACTTGATTGGACTATATTATGAGACAGACATTGCGCTAGCTATGTTGGTAGTTGCTTATCTTATCATGTTGCTACCCATCTCACTGCTCTTTAGTTGGATAGAAAGGAGGCTCCGCCATGCAGGATTCGGGAATCCAAGTACTCTTCCAGGGAAATAATCTCCTGAGAATCTTACAGGGTTTGGGCGTTACGATTGGGATATCCATCCTGTCTGTCCTCTTATCCATGATGTTCGGAACAGTCATGGGAATCATTATGACCTCCCATTCTAGAATCGTACGATTTTTAACACGATTGTATCTGGAATTCATCCGTATCATGCCCCAACTGGTGCTACTCTTCATCGTTTACTTTGGCTTGGCTCGAAACTTTAATATCAATATCTCAGGTGAGACTTCTGCTATTATCGTTTTCACCCTCTGGGGAACAGCTGAGATGGGGGACTTGGTCCGTGGAGCCATCACTTCCCTTCCTAAGCATCAGTTTGAAAGTGGACAGGCACTCGGCTTAACCAATGTTCAACTTTACTACCACATCATTATCCCACAAGTCTTTAGAAGATTACTGCCACAAGCCATCAATCTTGTTACTCGGATGATTAAAACCACTTCCTTGGTTGTTTTGATAGGGGTTGTTGAGGTTACAAAGGTTGGACAACAAATCATCGATAGCAATCGCCTGACCATCCCAACTGCTTCCTTTTGGATTTATGGAACCATTCTAGTCTTGTATTTCGCAGTTTGCTTTCCTATTTCCAAACTATCCACTCACCTAGAAAAACATTGGAGGAACTAAATGTCTGAAACTATCTTAGAAATCAAGGAACTAAAAAAATCCTTCGGAGACAATCCCATCCTCCAAGGACTTTCTCTAGATATCAAAAAGGGAGAAGTTGTCGTCATCCTAGGACCATCTGGTTGTGGTAAAAGTACCCTCCTTCGTTGCCTCAATGGCTTAGAAAGTATTCAGGGTGGAGATATCCTGCTGGATGGTCAGTCTATCGTTGAAAATAAAAAAGACTTTCACCTGGTTCGCCAAAAGATTGGCATGGTCTTTCAAAGCTATGAACTCTTTCCCCATCTGGATGTCCTACAAAACCTCATCCTAGGCCCTATCAAGGCTCAGGGAAGGGACAAGAAAGAAGTGACAGAGGAAGCTTTGCAATTACTAGACCGTGTCGGTTTGCTAGACAAACAACATAGCTTTGCGCGTCAATTATCTGGCGGACAGAAACAACGGGTTGCGATTGTCCGTGCCCTTCTCATGCATCCAGAAATCATCCTTTTTGACGAAGTGACTGCTTCGCTGGATCCAGAAATGGTGCGTGAGGTGCTGGAACTTATCAATGATTTGGCCCAAGAAGGCCGTACCATGATTTTAGTAACCCATGAAATGCAGTTTGCCCAAGCAATTGCCGATCGGATTATCTTCCTCGACCAAGGGAAAATCGCTGAAGAAGGAACGGCTCAAGCCTTCTTTACCAATCCGCAAACCAAACGAGCCCAGGAATTTTTAAACGTCTTTGACTTTAGCCAATTTGGCTCATATCTATAAAGGAGATTCTTATGAAACTATTCAAACCACTCTTAACTGTTTTTGCACTTGCCTTCGCCCTTATCTTTGTCACAGCTTGTAGCTCAGGTGGAAATGCTGGTTCATCCTCTGGAAAAACAACTGCCAAGGCTCGCACAATCGATGAAATCAAAAAAAGCGGTGAACTGCGAATCGCCGTATTCGGGGACAAGAAACCGTTTGGTTACGTTGACAATGACGGTTCTTACCAAGGTTACGATATTGAACTTGGGAACCAATTAGCACAAGACCTTGGGGTGAAGGTTAAATACATTTCAGTTGATGCTGCCAACCGTGCTGAATATTTGATTTCAAACAAGGTAGATATTACTCTTGCCAACTTTACAGTGACTGACGAACGTAAGAAACAAGTTGATTTTGCCCTTCCTTACATGAAAGTTTCTCTTGGTGTCGTATCACCAAAGACTGGTCTCATTACAGATGTCAAACAACTTGAAGGTAAAACTTTGATTGTCACAAAAGGAACGACCGCTGAAACTTATTTTGAGAAAAATCACCCAGAAGTAAAACTCCAAAAATACGACCAATATAGCGATGCCTACCAAGCTCTTCTTGACGGACGTGGAGATGCCTTTTCAACTGACAATACTGAAGTCCTAGCTTGGGCGCTTGAAAACAAAGGATTTGAAGTAGGAATTACTTCCCTCGGTGATCCAGATACCATCGCAGCAGCAGTTCAAAAAGGCAACCAAGAATTGCTAGACTTCATCAATAAAGATATTAAAAAATTAGGCAAGGAAAACTTCTTCCACAAGGCCTATGAAAAAACACTTCACCCAACCTACGGTGACGCTGCTAAAGCTGACGACCTGGTTGTTGAAGGCGGAAAAGTTGACTAATACTCTTCGAAAATCTCTTCAAACCACATCAGCTTCACCTTGGATTATATTTGATTTTCATTGAGTATAAGATCCAATAACATCACAAAAAGAAATCAGGTAATCCTAGTGACTACCTGATTTTCTATGTTTTAGGCATTTTGCCAATTTTCTTGGTCTTCTTTAAAGCGTTTTAGAAGATCCAAGCCTTCTGGTGTGATGTAACCTTCTTCTTGAGCTAGGTGAATGAGTTCACTGTAGTTAGAAAGTGTTAACAGCTTAACACCAGCATCTGCAAAGTTTTTGTCTGCTTTTGGCAATTGGTAGCTGAAAATCGCTACAACTCCAAGCACATCTGCTCCTTCTCGTTTAGCAGCTGCTACTGCTTCAAGAACAGAACCACCTGTTGAAATAAGATCTTCAACCACTACCATTTTTTGACCCTGAGCTACGCGTCCTTCGATTTGATTACCAGCACCGTGGTCTTTTGGTTTGCTACGGATATAGGCAAATGGCAGATTCATCTTGTCAGCAATGATGGCTCCGTGAGGAATCCCTGCTGTTGCAGTTCCTGCAATCACTTCTACCTCTGGAAAGGCTTCTTTGATAGCTTCCACAAAGCCATTTTCAATTAAGGTACGAGTTTCTGGATAGGCTAGTGTCACACGATTATCAGTGTAAATCGGTGACTTGATACCAGATGCCCAAGTGAAAGGCTCCTCTGGTTTGAGGTAAACTGCTTGAATTTTCAAGAGGTGGCTAGCGATATCTTTAGCAAGTGTCATGGTCTTCTCCTTTTATTTTTCTAATCTAGTTCTTTAATTCCAGTCCTGTGTCCATTCATCCTTGATGGCATGATAAGTTGCAACAGGATCCTCAGCTTGGGTAATGGGACGTCCCACTACGATATAGTCACTACCAATTTGATAGGCATCAGCAGGTGTCATAACGCGTTTTTGATCTCCAACAGCAGCACCTGCAGGACGAATTCCTGGCGTTAAACAGATAAACTCTGGATTGGTGGCCTGCTTGATGACTTGTACTTCCTGAGCCGAGCAGACAACACCATCTAATCCAGCTTCAGCCGTCTTCTTAGCATAATGCATCACAGACTCTTGCAGGCTGGTTTGGATATTTTGAAACTCCTGCATCTGGGCCTCTGATGTTGATGTGAGCTGCGTTACAGCGATCAATTTGGCTTGACTTCCAAGACCTTCACGCGCCGCCTTCATCATCTCTACACCACCAGCCGCATGAACATTGGTCATATCCACACCAAGCTGAGACAGGACCTTCATAGCTGATTTGACTGTATTGGGAATGTCATGAAGTTTAAGATCCAAAAAGACACTGTGACCCAGACCTTTCAAGTAGGACACAATCTCAGGACCCGTTGCGTAATAAAGCTCCATCCCTACCTTGAGATAAAGGCTTTCTTCTGCTGGGAAAAGAGCTAAAAATTCCTTGACCGCCTCAAAACTAGGAAAATCAAGAGCAATGACTGGACGATGTTCTCGCATAGGTTTCTCCTTTTACCTTTGCTAGTGAGAGAGTCTGGGCAAAAGAAGCCACGAAAAAAGGAACCTGCCAACAGCAAGGTTCCACGAAAAATGGGTAGTCTCCACCCTTTCACCGTCTAACCTTAGCTGCCTCTCTGGACTGCTTTAAAGGTTTTTTACTATTCTATTATTTCTACTAGCACTTGTCAAGTAAAAACATGGCCACTGAAGAACTACGAGAGCAAAGGTAAACCTAGCGACGCGATGAACGCTGACTTGTTTGATTTCGATTGCTTTCTTCCTCCAATTTTTTCTTCTCCTCTTCCAGTTTATTCTTCTGTTCTTCCAGATTTTTCTTCTCAGCTTCCTTAGCCTCTTGTTTGGCCTTTTCCTCAGCCTCCATAATTAATTTATCCGCCACAGTGTAACTGTAAATTCCAGCTTCCATGTCAATCACACTCGGTTCTGACAATTGTGGCTTAATCTTACTGTAGTAAGGCAATTTCTTACTCATTTCAGAAAGGGGAACCAAGACTTCGTCCGAATCATTCATAGTCAATCGAATTAAATCTGATGTGACCTTGCTTGGGGCTAGTTCCACCTTTTGGATAGCCGCCTTGAGTTCTGGACTAATTTGAGCAAGTTCTGACGTAAAGGCTTTGATTTGTTCGCTGTCATTAAAGAGAACTGATATATAAGTTTCTGGCAGACTCACCAAACTTACCGCACTGGTCTCAAGCTGACCGCTTGAAAGGATTGGATAATGACTTTCTCCAGAAACATAGTAGGCCACAATATCATATTCCTTGACCTTGATTGTAAACTTGGTTGGAAATTGATAGACAAGCTGAGCTGATTCAACCCAATAGTTAGACTTAATCTGCTCTTCATATTTTTCCTTATCTAGCAGAAGGTTAATCGTATAATCCGAATCCTGAATACCTGAAGCCTGTCGAATATCATCAGCTGTAGTTTGCACTGTTCCCTCAACACGAATATCCTTCATGGTCGCATAAGGGCTGAGCAAGTAGGCAGAGACAACCAATAAAAGCAGACTGAGAAACAAAATCGAGATAGCCCGCCAGATATGAACTCCTGGAATTTTCGGTTTGACCGGTTTTTCCTTTACAGGCTTTTTCTCTATTTTTTTATCCCGTTTATCCTCTTTCTCTATCTTTTTAGACTTTGATTTCTCTTTGGATACTTCTTTTTTGACGTCTTCTGACTCTTCTACTTTTTCTTCAGACTCTTTCTTAGCTGATTTTGAGTCTTTTGAATCAGATTCACTCTCTTGCTCCTCGGTTGCATCTGACTTTTCAGATTTTGAAGCCATTCGAGCCTGTCTTTCCTTTTCCTTCTCCTCAGCTAGGGCCGCCTCTTCCTCAGCCTTCTTTTTTAGATATTCCTGATTTCGTTTCTGCCATTCTGATAACTCTTTAAATTCTTCGAGGATTTCTTTGCCCTCATTTTTCTTATCTTTTGACATTTACTTTCCTTATGATAAATCTTTTTTCAACAATTGGTAAAAATCTGCTAGAGATTTCAATTCCTTTGAAGCCTTCATCTTAGCTTGGTATTCTTCCTTGTGATTTAGTAAGTGAGAAAGCTTCTCTTCCAAACTATCCAAGGTCAAATCGCTTTCTTGAAGTTCTTCTGCATAGCCTTTCTTAACAAAGTAGGCTGCGTTCTCAATCTGGTCACCACGACTTGCTTCACGCCCAAGTGGTACAATGACATGTAATTTTGCCATAGCCAAGAGTTCAAAAATCGTATTGGCACCACCTCGTGTCACAACAATATCAGCCAATTCCATCAAGGGTTGATAGAGATTGGTCACATAGTCAACACGAAAAAGATTTTGGCTCAACTCGTTCAGGCTAGAATCTCCAGTTAAATTGATAATATTGTAGCGCTCTGTCAGTTCTTTCTTATGGTCTGTCACTAACTGGTTAAAAACACGAGCACCTGCAGAACCACCAACAAACAGCACCGTTGGCAATTTTGGATTAAAGTGGGTTTGAATATCCACCAATTCATCGGGTTCAGGAGTTTTTCGGTCTGAAACCTTGGTCACTGCTCCCACATGCTCAACCTTAGACAAACTGGAAGCTTGCTCAAAGGTTGAATACATCTTCGTCGCAAATTTATAGGCGATTTTATTGGCCAAGCCCATAGATAGGTCAGATTCGTGAATATAGACAGGCACTCCTGACACACGTGCTGCGATAACAGGCGGAACAGAGACAAAGCCTCCCTTTGAAAAGAGGGCCTGTGGACGTAGTCGCAACATGATAAAGAGAGATTGGACAATTCCCCAACCAACTTTAAAGACGTCCAGCATATTTTGCCAAGAGAAATAACGACGCAATTTCCCAGTCGCAATAGAATGGAAGGTAACATCTAGACCCGACTTGAGGATTTCTTGGTGTTCGATTCCACGCTTGTCCCCGATATAGTGGACTTCCCAGCCATCTTCGATGAACTTGGGCATTAACAAAAGGTTGAGGGTCACGTGTCCAACCGTCCCCCCACCTGTAAAGACAATTTTTTTCATATTATTCCTTTAACTCCGCTACTGTGTCGATAAAGAGGTCGCCACGTACTTCAAAGTTAGCATACATATCCCAGCTGGCATTGGCAGGACTGAGGAGAACCACATCTCCTTGAGTCGCAAGTTCATAAGCCTTGCGGGTCGCATCTGCAATATCAGCCGCATCCACATAAGCCACACCAGCCTTATCTGCTGCCCGTTTGACACGTTCTGCAGACTGACCGAGAATGACCATCTTCTTGAGTCCAGTAATATCTGGAACCAATTCGTCAAACTCATTACCACGGTCCAAACCACCTGCAATCAAAATGACCTTGCTGTTGTCAAATCCTGATAAGGCTTTTTGAGTAGCCAAGATATTGGTTGACTTACTATCATTATAGAATTTGACACCCTTGATTTCATCCACAAATTGGAGACGGTGTTTGACACCTCCAAAGGCTGAAAGAGTTTCTTTGATGGTTTGGTTATCCACACCACGAAGCTTGGCTACAGCAATAGTCGCAAGGGCATTTTCCACATTGTGGCTACCTGGAACTCCGATTTCATTCGCTGCCATGACTACTTCACCACGGAAGTAGAGTTGACCATCTTCCAGATAAGCTCCATCAACCTTTTCCTGTGTTGAGAATGGTACAACTGTAGCTTGTGTTTTTCTTGCCAATTCTTTTGCCAAGTCTTGGTTAAAGTTCAAGACAAGGAAATCAGCTGCTGTCATCTTGTTCTGGATATTCCACTTGGCTGCTACATACTCTTCGAACGAACCATGATAATCGATATGAGTTGGCATGAGGTTGGTAATAACCGCAATCTCTGGATGGAATTCTTGAACGCCCATGAGTTGGAAAGAAGAAAGTTCCATAACAAGAGTGTCCTTGTCTGACGCAGTTTGAGCCACTTGACTAGCTGGATAGCCGATATTTCCTGATAAGAGACCATGTTGACCAGCAGCAGTCAAAACTTCCCCAATCATGGTCGTTGTGGTTGTTTTTCCATTGGAACCTGTGATACCGATAATTGGCGCTTCTGAAATCAAGTAAGCCAATTCCACCTCAGTCAAGACTGGAATTCCCTTGGCCAAAGCCTTTTCAATCATGGGATTACTGTATGGGATACCTGGATTTTTCACCATAAGGGCAAACTCTTCATCCAAGAGTTCCAAAGGATGGCCACCTGTGATAACCTTGATCCCTTCTTCCAGCAAACTTTGCGCAGCTGGATTGTCCTCGAATGGTTTCCCGTCATTTACTGTCACAATGGCACCCAGCTTATCCAACAAACGAGCTGCAGATTCACCAGACTTGGCCAAACCTAAAACAAGGACTTTCTTATTTTTAAATTGATCTATTACTTTCATGTCTCGAACTCCATTTCTACTCTTACTATTTTACCATTTTTATGGAAATAATTCTAAATGAAAATGCTCAGATTGGGCATTCTAACAAGCAAAAAGAGAGCCAAAGCTCTCTTTTTATCTTCTTTTACTTTTATGGACCGACATGAGGGTAATATCTCGTAAGCTAAAGTATGCTAGGAAGAGCATGGCGATTGCGATAAAGAATTCTGTCGGTAGCTGAAAGATTTGCAGGACAGACAGCATGAGTAAAATCAAGAGTGCTACGAAAGCAAAGACGACAAGGACGATATTGACTGTCCCTTTAATGCTTTCTGGTGTCGCAAATACATAGAGTAGTAATAAGAGGAGTCCTATGATTAAATAAACCATCTTTATCTCTTTCTAGCTCTTATTCAGCTGATTTTTTCTTCTTGTTAGCTTTCTCACGCTCTGCCTTGTTAAGGATTTGTTTACGCAAACGAATAGACTCAGGCGTTACTTCCATATACTCATCATCGTTCAAGAACTCAAGAGACTCTTCAAGTGTCAAGATACGAGGTGTCTTGATAACAGCTGTTTGGTCCTTAGTAGCTGAACGGACGTTGGTCATTTGTTTTGCCTTAGTGATATTAACTGTCAAGTCATTTTCACGAGAGTTTTCACCGATGATCATTCCTTCATAAACCTCAGTACCTGGGTTGACAAAGATCGTACCACGTTCTTCGATAGACATGATTGAGTAAGTTGTAGCCTTACCAGCATCGATAGAAACAAGGGCACCACGGTGACGACCACCAATTTCACCTGGAATCAATGGCAAGTATTGGTCAAAGGTATGGTTCATGATACCGTAACCACGAGTCATTGACAAGAACTCAGTTGAGTATCCGATTAAACCACGCGCAGGAACAAGGAAGACCAAACGAGTTTGACCATTACCAGTTGAAATCATATCCAACATTTCACCCTTACGTTCAGAAAGGCTTTGGATAACAGATCCTTGGTATTCTTCTGGAGTGTCGATTTGAACACGTTCAAATGGTTCGCATTTAACACCATCGATTTCTTTTACGATAACCTCTGGACGAGATACTTGAAGTTCATATCCCTCACGACGCATTGTTTCGATAAGGATTGACAAGTGCAATTCTCCACGTCCTGAAACAGTCCATTTATCTGGTGAATCAGTTGGATCAACACGAAGGGAAACGTCTGTTTGCAATTCAGCCTGCAAGCGTTCTTCCACCTTACGAGAAGTTACCCATTTACCTTCTTTACCAGCAAATGGTGAGTTGTTGACCAAGAAAGTCATTTGAAGAGTTGGCTCATCGATGTGTAGGATTGGAAGAGCTTCTACTGCATCTGTCGGAGTAATGGTTTCACCGACAAAGATATCTTCCATACCTGAAACGGCAATCAAATCACCTGCTTTGGCTTCTTGGATTTCACGACGTTCCAAACCAAAGAAACCAAAGAGTTTTGTAACACGGAAGTTTTTAGTTGTGCCGTCAAGTTTAGAAAGGGTAACTTGGTCCCCAACCTTAACAGTACCACGGAAGACACGACCGATACCGATACGTCCAACGAAGTCATTGTAGTCCAAAAGTGACACTTGGAACTGCAAAGGCTCATCTGAGTTATCTACTGGAGCTGGGATATGGTCGATAATTGTGTCAAAGATTGGTGCCATAGTAGCTTCTTGGTCAGCTGGATCATCTGACAATGAAGAAGTTCCGTTGATCGCTGAAGCATACACTACTGGGAAATCAAGTTGGTCATCATCTGCACCAAGCTCGATGAAAAGTTCCAATACTTCATCCACTACTTCAGCTGGGCGAGCTGATGGTTTGTCGATTTTGTTAACAACCACGATTGGGACAAGGTCTTGTTCCAAGGCTTTTTTCAATACAAAACGAGTCTGTGGCATTGTTCCTTCGTAGGCATCTACGACCAAAACAACACCGTCAACCATTTTCATGATACGCTCAACTTCTCCACCGAAGTCCGCGTGTCCTGGTGTGTCCATGATATTGATACGAGTTCCGTTATAGGCAACGGCTGTATTTTTAGCAAGAATGGTAATTCCACGCTCTTTTTCGATATCGTTTGAGTCCATAGCACGCTCTGCCAATTCAGTACGTGCATCAAGCGTTTCTGATTGTTTCAATAATTCGTCAACGAGGGTTGTTTTACCGTGGTCAACGTGGGCGATAATCGCAATGTTACGGATATCTTCTCTTAATTTTGTCATGATTTCCTCTATAATATTCAAAATTTATTTTCTAACTGAACGATTATACCATAATTTCAAGTAAATAACATAACTCAAGCAAGTGTAAATGTTTTCACTCTGCTTTTCTTTTCACGTCAAGTCTTTTCAAAGCAAGCGACTTATGATAAGATAGGCACAGTATGCGTTTAGATAATTTATTAGCCCAAGAAAAAATCAGCCGAAAGGCCATGAAACAAGCCTTACTCAAAGAGGAAATTCTAGTCGATGGTCGCCCAGCCCGCTCTCTAGCCCAAAATATCGATACAGGACTACAAAAACTCCTTTTTCAAGACCAAATCATTCGAGGCTATGAGCACACCTATCTTATGCTTCATAAGCCTGCTGGTGTCGTTACAGCCAACAAAGACAAGAAACTTCCAACCGTCATGGACCTCCTTCCGCCTGACATCCAGTCTGACAAGCTCTATGCCGTCGGCCGACTGGACCGAGATACGACAGGACTCCTCCTCTTGACCGATAACGGTCCCTTGGGCTTCCAACTCCTCCATCCCCAATATCATGTCGATAAATCCTATCAAGTCGTAGTAAACGGACCGCTCACGTCAGACCATATCCGACTGTTTAAGGAAGGAATCGTCTTTTTTGATAGGACCACTTGTAAACCTGCTCAGCTCGAAATTCTGTCCTCAAGCCCAACAGAGAGTCATGCCTCTATTACCATATCAGAAGGAAAATTTCATCAGGTTAAAAAAATGTTCCTCTCAGTTGGTGTCAAGGTTGTCTCTCTCAAACGAGTTCAGTTCGGTGACTTTACATTAGGCCCAGAACTAGCAGAAGGGCAATTCCGTCCCTTGAATCCAGAGGAATTGGAAGTCATTAAAAACTATTTAGAAAAAAGTAGATAAAAGAAAAAAGCTTTATGTTTAAAGCTTTTTTAATCTTCTTTAACTCATGTGTAAGATAATTCCAACAATCCAGTTAAGAGCAGAAAGAACAATACCTACAATAGCTATAATTCTTTCTGCTTTATAATCAAGTCCAGATTCTTTTTGAAGTTCGTTAGCATACAAGATACCGGCGATACCTAAAAGAATACCTCCCAAAGCAAATAATAAACTCATAACAATAGACAGAATACCCACCAAAAGTGGATTTTTTTCTTTTCTTGCATTTTCTAAAAACTCCTTAAATTAAACACAAATGAATAATACCATAAAAATCGGCTTTATCAATTGGGTGAAAAATCTTAGCACTATGTTATCCGGTTCTTGAATCGAGAAGAGTGGATAAAACAAAAAAGCTTTTAAAAATAAAGCTTTTTTGTTAGAATTCTGATTAGTGCATCATTAAGAAGAGTCCTGCAACCCAGTTAATTACAGAAACTACAATCCCTACGATATTAAGAATTCGTTCTGTTTTATAGTCTAATTCAGATTCTTTTTGATGTGAATTAGCCAAGACTAGACCAATGATCCCCAAAACGAGACCTACGATTGGAGATAGCAAACCAAGAACGATAGATAGGATACCTAAAACAAGGGAAGATTTCTTCTTTTCTTTCATATTATGAAACTCCTAAAAATATTACCACTAAATTATATCAAAAGAAATAGGTTTTGTCTATATAATACTATAAGTTTTTTCATCATGTTAATTATAGTAATTTCTCAAAGAAACGTCCACTTGTCTACCCAAAGCGGAACTTAGTTTGAGAATTTAGCTTATGTTAATTAGTCTTCACTTTTCCTTTCCAAGAATCCAATCCATAAGAAAGGATATAAATCTCAGAAAAACCTTGTTTTTTCAGATAGAGTGCTGCATTTGTGACACGTTGCGCACGTTGGTTTTCGTAAAGAAGGACAGGTTTCTCCTTACGAAGGGCTGCAAGACTAGTCTTCAACTGACTTGAAGGAATATTGCGTGCACCAAGGATATGTTTTCTGTGGAATTCAGATGGGTCGCGCAAATCAATCAATTGACCCATACGAATCAAGGCTTCAAACTCCTCATTGTCTACGATTTTAGCCGCACGACGAATACGGAGATAGTTAAAGCCCATCCACGCCAACATTGCTAGTATAAGTGCCAACAAAATCCAAGTAACCATTAGTTCATTTCTCCATTTTTCTCAATATAATCCAATTCTACCTTGTGCTCTCTGCGTAGAACCGCTTCTGCTTCTAGATAGTCTAATTTGTCCATCAACCCTGCATCGTAAATTCGAGAGAGCTCCAACTTCATCAGTTCAATATCATATAAGCGTTTTCCCATGTAAACAATAATACCAAATCGTTTGAGGAATTGCTGCACATCATAGAATGTTTTCATAAGACTCATTCTAGCAAAATTTTGTGTTTTTTTCAAGAAGAGACTCACACAATGCTCCTGATTTTCCTATCTTCTTTGGCGATTCTGACGCAAGTGTGGTACAATAAAAACATGAGAATTCAACAATTACACTATATTATCAAAATCGTCGAAACCGGCTCCATGAATGAGGCAGCCAAGCAACTCTTTATCACCCAACCAAGTCTTTCCAATGCTGTGAGAGATTTAGAAAATGAAATGGGTATTGAGATCTTTATCCGAAATCCTAAGGGCATCACCTTGACCCGTGATGGGATGGAGTTCCTCTCTTATGCCCGTCAAGTTGTCGAGCAAACCCAACTTCTGGAGGAACGCTATAAAAATCCTGTCGCCCACCGCGAACTCTTTAGCGTTTCGTCTCAGCACTATGCCTTTGTGGTCAATGCCTTTGTCTCTTTGCTCAAGAAAAGCGATATGGAGAAATACGAGCTCTTCCTTCGTGAAACTCGTACTTGGGAGATTATCGACGACGTCAAGAACTTCCGTAGTGAGGTCGGTGTCCTATTTTTTAACAGCTACAACCGTGATGTTTTAACCAAAATGCTGGATGACAACCACCTGCTGGCTCACCATCTTTTTACCGCCCAGCCTCATATCTTTGTCAGCAAGACCAATCCTCTGGCAAAGAAAGACAAGGTTAAACTGTCTGATTTGGAAAACTTCCCTTACCTGAGTTATGACCAAGGGACGCACAACTCCTTCTACTTTTCAGAAGAGATTCTCTCGCAGGAATACCACAAAAAATCTATCGTAGTCAGCGACCGTGCCACTCTCTTTAACCTCTTGATTGGTTTGGACGGTTATACCATTGCGACAGGAATTTTGAACAGCAACCTCAACGGAGACAATATCGTTTCTATCCCACTGGACATTGATGACCCCATTGAGCTGGTCTATATCCAACATGAAAAAACAAGTCTGTCTAAGATGGGCGAACGCTTTATCGACTATCTACTAGAAGAAGTCCAGTTTGATAATTGAGAAATCAGCAAAATTTTATTATAATAAATAAAAAAATAAAAGGAGTTAAATATGAAAAAGGTTTTACTCGCGAGTACAGTTGCCCTATCTATTTTAGGGTACACTCAAGCAACGGTCCAGGCTCAAGAAAATAAAGCAGAGTCAGTACGAGAAAATGTAACAATTCCTCATTCAAGTACTTCAAAAATCGAAAACCAAGAAAAATCGAAAGAGAAGATTGAAAAAACAGACAATTCTTCTAAAATTGATAATAAAGAAGAAAAAACAGAGAAAAAAACTCCCGCCACAGAAGAGAAGAAAGCGGAAGTAAAAAAAGAAGAAAAAAAAGTTGAAAAAGTCAAAGAAGGTTGGCAGGAAGAAAATAATAACTGGCGCTTTTACGAACACAACAAACCTGTTACCAACTGGAAAAAAATCCAAGGAAAGTGGTACTACTTCAACAAAGATGGCCATCGACTAAGCAATACAACCTTTGATGGTTATGTTTTCAATAAAGATGGAGTGATGGCTGAAAATGGTTGGAACTTTATCAATGGAAAATGGTACTTCGCTAGTTCTTCAGGAAAAATCTCTCAAAATAAATGGGAAAAAATTGCTGGGTCTTGGTATTACTTCGACAAAGATGGAATCATGCTCAGTAATACAACCATTAACAGCTACTTGCTGACAAATAGTGGAGCCATGGCTGAAAACAAATGGGTTCTCATTGATAAACATTGGTACTTCGCTAATCCTTCAGGAAAAATCTCTCAAAATAAATGGGAAAAAATTGCTGGGTCTTGGTATTACTTCGACAAAGATGGAATCATGCTCAGTAATACAACCATTAACAGCTACTTGCTGACAAATAGTGGAGCCATGGCTGAAAACAAAT
>NZ_JAJNSA010000081.1:0-11058 GCF_027497875.1 Streptococcus sp. SM3
TCCAACATCAGGAAATCTTTCCGTCATGTTTAATGCGATTTATGCGGCCCAACATCCACAAAATTTCTTGTTCAATGCCCAAGCAGTGGAAACATCAGGAAATCCTTTGGCCCATGCAATCCTTCGCGGAGGCTTGGATGCAAGTGGTAAGAATATTCCAAATTACCATTATGAAGATTTGCTAGCGGCATCAAAACGCTATAGCGAAATGGGCTTGCAACATCCCTTCATCCTGGTGGATACCAACCATGACAACTCTGGTAAACAATTCGAAGAGCAAGTACGCATCGTGAGAGAAACCATGATGAACCGTGCTTGGAATAAAGATTTAGCATCCTTAGTTCGTGGTTTCATGATTGAGTCTTACTTAGAAGATGGGCGTCAAAATGAACCAGTGGTTTATGGTCAATCCATCACAGACCCTTGCCTGGGTTGGGAAAAAACACAGGCCTTGGTCAAAGAAATTGCAACGATGAATAAATAAAAGGCAGGGGCGGAAGGAGTGATTCTTTGGCCCCTTCTCTTTTGTCAGTAAAGAGATATTGAGACAACAAATAAGGATAAAAGAAGATGATCAAAGGACATGGGATCGATATTGAATCGATCACTGCGATTGAAAAAGCCTATCAAAAGAATGCACGATTTGTAGAAAAAGTTTTAACTGAGGCTGAGCGGGCACGCTTTGAGGAATTGTCCGGAAAGCGGAAAATGGAATATTTAACGGGTCGATGGTCTGCTAAAGAAGCCTTTTCAAAGGCAATGGGAACAGGGATTGGACCGGTTGGTTTTCAGGATTTAGAAATTTTAAATGATGCCCAAGGAGCCCCTTATTTTTCCAAGTCTCCTTTTTCTGGGAAGGTATGGATTTCGATCAGTCACAAGGGAGACTTAGTCTCGACCAGTGTCATTTTGGAGGAAGAAAATGAAAGCAAGTAAACATAGACCAACTGTTGCAAGAATTGATTTAGATGCCATTGCCTTTAATGTGCAACAAGTTAGTGAGCATATTCCGAGTCAAACCTTAAAGTATGCAGTCGTCAAGGCCAATGCCTATGGTCATGGGGTCGTTGCAGTGACCAAAAAATTAGCAGCTCAAGTAGATGGCTTTTGTGTATCCAATATGGATGAAGCCCTTGAAATCCGTGAAGAAGGTTTGCAACACCCTATTTTGATTTTGGGAGTTGTGCCAAGTGAAACAGTGAGTCTGGCCAAAGAGCAGGACATCCGCTTAACGGTGGCTAGTCTTGCTTGGTTGAATCAATTGCTTGGAGAAGAAGAAGATTTATCAGGATTGAAGGTCCATATTAAGGTGGACTCAGGAATGGGGCGGATTGGATTCCGAAGAATCGAAGAGATCAAAGAGGCTGAACGCCTCCTCTTAGCAGCTGATGCTGAAATTGAGGGAATCTTTACTCATTTTGCGACAGCAGATGAAGCAGATGATCGAAAATTTCAAGCGCAATATCATTTTTTCAAAGAAGTATTGGCTGCTCTTGAAATCCTTCCTCCGATTGTTCATGCGAGTAATTCAGCCACCTCTTTGTGGCATGCAGATACGATTTTCACAGCTGTTCGTCTGGGAGATGTCATGTATGGCTTGAATCCAAGTGGTTCGGTGCTAGCCTTGCCTTATGAAATCAAGCCAGCCTTGAGTTTGGTGAGCGAATTGGTTCATATCAAACAGTTAGAAGCCGGACAAGATATTGGCTACGGGGCAACCTATACGACGGAAGATGCCCAATGGATTGGAACGATTCCCATTGGCTATGCGGATGGTTGGATCCGAGAGATGCAAAATTTCCATGTGCTGATCAAGGGTGAGTATTGTCCCATTGTTGGGCGAGTTTCGATGGACCAGATTACTGTTCGCCTTCCAGAAGAATTACCTCTGGGAACCAAGGTTACCCTGATTGGCCGAGACGGCGAGAAAGAAATTACGGCAACAGAGATTGCGGACTACCGTGGTACCATTAATTATGAAGTAGTCTGTCTCTTGAGTGATCGGATTCCTCGTGACTATGCAGGTGAAGAATAAAAAAAGCAGGTGGGTTTTCCCTGAAGGACCTGCTTTTTTATAAAAGAAAGGAGGAACAATGAATTTACACCAACCCTTATCCGTACTGCCTGGCGTCGGTCCAAAATCGGCGGAAAAATTTAAAAAATTAGGGATTGAAACCTTAGAAGATCTACTCTTGTATTTCCCCTTTCGCTATGAAGACTTCAAAACCCGCAATGTTTTAGAGTTAGAAGATGGGGAAAAAGCAGTCATCTCTGGGGTGGTAGCAACACCAGCCAATGTCCAATATTATGGTTACAAACGAAATCGCTTGCGTTTTTCGATCAAACAGGGAGACCAAGTGATTGCGGTTAATTTTTTCAATCAACCCTATTTGGCTGATAAAATCGAAGTCCAGCAGACGGTAGCGATTTTTGGGAAATGGGACAAGGCAAAAGGCAGTTTGACAGGAATGAAGCTCCTGGCTCAAGTGGAAGATGATTTGCAGCCAGTCTATCGGGTGACGCAAGGAGTCAGCCAAAACAGCCTGGTGAAATTGATCAAAATAGCATTCGATCAGGGCTTGGATCAGCTTTTAGAAGAGAATTTGCCCCAAGTTTTGCGGGAGCGTTATCAACTCTTGTCACGCTCTCAAGCAGTGCAGGCTATGCATTTTCCTAAGGATCTAGCAGAGTACAAGCAAGCCCTTCGCCGGGTGAAATTTGAAGAACTCCTCTTTTTCCAGCTACAGCTCCAAGTGCTAAAAGAAGAAAATCACGAAGCCAGCCAAGGAATTTCCCTGGCCTGGGATCCAGAAAAATTAGCAGAACGAAAAAAACAGCTTCCTTTTGAGCTAACGCAAGCTCAAGAAAACAGCTTGAATGAAATCTTGATAGATATGGCTTCTCCTTATCATATGAACCGCTTGCTTCAAGGGGATGTGGGAAGCGGGAAGACAGTCGTGGCTGGTCTTGCCATGTATGCAGCTCTAAGCGCTGGTAAGCAAGCAGCCTTGATGGTTCCAACGGAGATTTTGGCAGAGCAACACAAGGAAAGCTTGCAAAATCTTTTTCCGGATTTGCCAATTGCTCTTCTAACGGGAGGATTAAAGGCAGCTGAGAAACGAGAAGTCTTAGAGGAGATCGCCTCAGGAACAGCTCAACTGATTGTGGGGACACATGCCTTGATTCAAGAGGGAGTTCACTACCAAGATCTAGGCTTGGTCATTATTGATGAGCAACACCGTTTTGGGGTTTCCCAACGTCGTATTCTTCGAGAAAAGGGACAAAATCCAGACGTTCTGATGATGACGGCAACCCCCATTCCCCGGACCTTGGCCATCACGGCTTTTGGAGATATGGATGTGTCCATCATTGATCAGATGCCTGCGGGACGCAAGGAAATCATCACGCGTTGGGTCAAGCATGAGCAGTTAGAAGTGGTCCTCGACTGGTTGGTAAAAGAGCTCGCAAAAGGTTCTCAAGCCTACTTTATCTCTCCCTTGATTGAGGAGTCAGAAGCACTAGATCTGAAAAATGCCCTTGCCCTCCAGGAGGAGTTAGAAGCCTTCTTTGGTCAGCGGGCGCGTGTTTCTCTTCTTCACGGGAAGATGAAAAGTGAAGAAAAAGAGACCATCATGCAGGCCTTTAAAGAGCACCAAGTCGATGTTTTGGTATCCACAACCGTTATTGAAGTAGGAGTCAACGTACCCAATGCAACCGTTATGGTCATTATGGATGCAGATCGGTTTGGTCTTAGCCAGCTTCACCAGCTACGAGGCCGGGTTGGTCGGGGGAACAAGCAATCCTATGCTATTCTAGTAGCCAACCCTAAGACAGATAGTGGCAAGCAGCGCATGAAAATTATGACAGAGACAACCAATGGGTTTGTGCTGGCGGAAGAAGATTTGAAAATGCGGGGTTCAGGTGAAATCTTTGGAACCCGTCAATCTGGGATTCCAGAATTTCAAGTAGCGGATTTGGTAGAAGATTATCCCATTCTGGAAGAAGCAAGGAAAGTTGCCAGCCAGATCGTAGCCACGCCAGATTGGCGCGAACACCCCGATTGGCATCTGCTCTCGCTTTACTTAGAAAAGAAAGAACATTTAGACTAAAATATAAAAAGGGAGTAGAGTGGAAATTCTTTGGATTCCACTCTACTCCCTTTAAGATGGCATTTTACGGGCTTTGTATCTTGATGAATGCGACAGGACGAAGGTGGATCGATACCATCCACCTGAGGAGTTAGTGAGTCGTGTAGGCAAGGCACCATAGTGCTTGCCGTTACACGAATTGAACACGCCCTAAATGCTGTGTGAAAAAGATAAATTCTCTTGTGAGCTTCGCTCCCCGCGACAATTTCCTATTTTCACTTGGCATTTTACGCCCTTTGTATCTTATGCTACCCTTCGATATATTCTTTGAGTTCTTGTCCTTTTAGGCCGGCATTGAGGGCGATGAGAAGTTTGATGCGAGCTTTGGGGGCATTTAATTCTTTGATGAAAAAGACACCGGCTTGATGGAGTTGGACGCCACCGCCTTCATACGCGTAAACTGGTTCTGCGATCCCGTTGAAGCAGCGGGATACTAAAGCGATTGGAAGTCCGGCATCTATGAATTCTTGGAGTTTATGGGCAGTCTCTTTAGGGATGTTTCCTGCTCCAAAGGCTTCAATAATGAGGCCATCAATTTTTGAGTGATCCAGTAGATCTAGCAGATCATTTTTCATACCAGCATAAGTAGCGATAATGGGAACGAAACCTTCAATTTTATCGAGATCAAAGCGCACTCGTGGCTCAGCTGTTTTAAAGAAGAGGATTTCCTTTTTCATGACCAACCCCAGAGGACCGTGGGTTGGTGTCTGAAAGGTACTGACATTGGTGGTGTGGGTTTTGGTGACGTACTTAGCTGCATGAATTTCGTCGTTCATGACAACTAAGACGCCTTTATCGCGTGCTTTTGGATCGGCCGCCACTCGAAGGGCTGTTAAGAAATTATAGACACCATCGCTTCCGAGCTCGTTGGAGCTTCGCATAGCTCCTGTAATGACCACACCGATCTCTGGTAACTCCATGGTATCCAAGAAATAAGCCGTTTCTTCCAGCGTATCTGTTCCGTGGGTAATAACGATGCCATCATAGTTGTGAGCTTCCTCTTTGATTTTTTGATACAGGGCTAACATGTGACGAGGAGTCATTTGAGGGCTGGGAAGGTTGAAGAAGTCCTCTGAGGTGACTGCAATCCCTTCAATTGGTGAAGTAACTTGGGTCATGGGATTGACTTCATTGGTAATCACTGCCCCAGAGTCATCTGCCGCCATCGAAATGGTCCCTCCGGTATGTAGTGCTAAAATTTTCTTAAACATGTGAAGCTCCTTGGAATATGTGATATAATTTATTTTATCATAAAAAGAAAGAAACAGTAGACATGGAAATAAAAGCAGTCTTTTTTGATATCGATGGAACCTTGGTGAATGATAGTCGAGCGGTCCTCAAATCAACAGAAAAAGCTATTCAGTCTTTAAAGGAAGAAGGGATCTATGTAGGCCTTGCGACAGGGCGGGGACCGGCCTTTGTCAAACCGTTTATGGAACGCTATGGCTTTGATTTTGCCGTGACCTATAATGGTCAGTATATTTTGACCAAGGACCGCGTGCTATTTACCAGTCCAATCGATAAAAAGAGTCTGCACCAACTAATTGACTATGCTCGAGAACACCGCAAGGAAATTGCTCTCGGTACCAAGGATGGGGTATTCGGTTCTCGGATCATGAGTTTTGGGATGAGTCCTATTTCAACCTGGTCCAGTCGCTTTGTGCCTCGCAAAATGGCCCGAACAGTCAGTCGAGGATTTAACAAAGTGGTCAGCAAGGTCGTCCCACAGGATCAGGACACCCTCTATGCACTAGCGCAAGAACCAATCTACCAAGTACTGATCTTATCGAGTCCGGAAGAGACTGCAAAAATTGAAAAAGAGTTTCCACATTTGAAATTTACACGTTCCAGTCCTTTTGCAGCAGACGTCCTCAACCCAGGCATTTCTAAGCTAGAAGGCATCCGCATCGTTGGCCAGGAATTTGGCTTTGACATCGATGAGGTGATGGCTTTTGGGGATTCGGATAATGACTTAGAAATGCTTTCAGGAGTTGGCTTGTCCATTGCGATGGGAAATGGAACCACTAGTGTCAAAGCGATTGCCAAGCATACCACGACTAGTAATGGCAAGGATGGTATTCAAAAAGCCCTGCAACACTTTGGTATTCTCTCAGAGAAAGAGCTCTTTCTTTCTAAGGATGATCACTTTAATAAGGTCAAAACCTTCCATGGTGTAATGGATGGGGAAACCCAGGAGAAACCAGTGGTCTGGCAACCTCAAGATGCCCTTTATCGGACCATGTTCAAGCAAGAGGAACTGGTGGAATTTGTTCGAGCAGCTAGCTCAAGTGAGGAAGAATTCGATCGCTCGGTAGCAGCCCTTCACGAAGCTTTGGATAAGGCTGCAGATAAGGTGCGTAGCAAGCACCCGGCTGAGATTTCCATGGTGGGACAGGTCGATGCCTTGATCGATACCCTCTATCTGACTTATGGTAGTTTTGTGCTAATGGGAGTGGATCCTGAAGAGGTCTTTGAGATTGTTCATCGGGCCAATATGGGTAAGATTTTCCCAGATGGAAAGGCGCACTTTGATCCAGTAACCCACAAAATTCTGAAGCCAGATGATTGGGAAGAAAAATACGCCCCGGAACCAGCTATCAAAAAAGAACTCGATCGCCAGCTAAAGGCCTACGAAAAACATGCAAAACAAAAAGAAGCAAAAAAAGACAACTAAAAAAGGTTTGGAACAAAGGTTCCAAACCTTTTTTAGAATGTAGACAAACTATTTTTTACTAAGATAAGTAAAGTGTTCCACAAAGAAGTCGAAATATGTTCTTATTTTTAAAATTTATAAAAAATATTGAAAAACTTTCCGCCGTGAGAAAAGTGCTAGAAACACTATTGTTTCTAGCACTCGGGAGTTTTGAGACCTTAGGCTCAAAACTTAGTCATGGAACTTCGAAGAAGGTCGCTGACGTCCGTACTCACCTAAGGAAAGTTTTCAATATAACTTTTTCTTTACTACATGGTTTTATCCTTATCACGTACCACTAGTAAGTCTACTTTGGCGTGGCGAAGGATATATTCTGAGGAGGATCCGACCATTAACCGTTCGAAGGCATTGAGTCCGGTAGCCCCGACCATAATAAGGTCAACCCCTTCCTTACTTGGGATATCATTGGCTAAGAGGACTTTTGGATTTCCCATTTCTACAACAGTCACAACATTTTGAACGCCGACTTTTTCAGCACGTTCCTTGTAGCCCTTGAGCAATTCGTTAGCTTCTTCTTGCAATTCTTCGTAGACCTCAGCATCAAAAGTTGAGACGCTTTGAAGGGCACGAGTATCGATGACGTGGGCAATAGTCAATTTAGAGCCGTTGCGAAGAGAAACGTTAACCCCTTTTTCAAAGGCTAATTCTGCTTCATGAGAACCGTCGACAGCGACCATAATGTTTTCGTATTTTTGAGACATAATCCTACCTCCTTATAGCTTGAAAACATGGATAGAATAGAAGGGAATCCTATTCTTTATACACTTATATTTTATCTCTTTTGAGCTAGAATGTAAAGGTAAAGTCTCGCTTTTCTGCTATATTTTTGCAGAATTTTTAAAGTCCTCGGTTTGTACTCTATTTGAACTAGTGGTATAATAGAGATAATTTCGTGAATCGAGGCAGAATATGAAGGAATATAATAAATCAAGCAAACTCGAACATGTCGCTTACGATATTCGTGGTCCAGTCTTGGAAGAAGCGATGCGCATGCGAGCAAATGGAGAAAAAATTCTACGTTTGAATACAGGGAATCCTGCTGAATTTGGCTTTACAGCTCCAGATGAAGTTATCCATGATTTGATCATGAATGCGCGTGATAGTGAAGGCTATTCAGACTCAAAAGGGATCTTTTCAGCCCGCAAAGCCATCATGCAGTACTGCCAGTTGAAAAAAATTCCAAATGTGGATATTGATGATATTTACCTTGGAAATGGAGTGAGTGAGCTGATCGTCATGTCCATGCAAGGACTGCTCGACAACGGGGATGAGGTCTTGGTTCCCATGCCGGACTATCCTCTTTGGACAGCAGCCGTCAGCCTAGCTGGTGGGAATGCGGTTCACTATCTTTGTGATGAAGAAGCAAACTGGTATCCAGATATTGAGGATATCAAGTCGAAAATCACCTCAAACACTAAGGCTATCGTTGTCATCAACCCGAATAACCCAACAGGTGCCCTCTATCCAGATGAGATCCTGCTTGAGATTGTAGAGATCGCTCGTCAAAATAACTTGATCATCTTTGCGGATGAAATTTACGATCGCTTGGTCATGGATGGTGAAAAACACACGGCTATCGCAAGTTTAGCGCCTGATCTCTTCTGTGTGAGTATGAATGGCTTGTCAAAATCTCACCGGATTGCCGGTTTCCGTGTTGGTTGGATGGTTCTGTCCGGACCAAAGCATCACGTGAAGGGCTATATCGAAGGCTTGAACATGTTGTCCAATATGCGTCTTTGTTCAAATGTCTTGTCTCAACATGTTGTGCAAACCTCTCTGGGAGGCTACCAATCCGTGGATGAACTTTTACTTCCAGGTGGTCGAATTTATGAACAACGGAACTTTATCTACAAAGCCATCAATGATATTCCAGGCCTCTCAGCTGTTAAGCCAAAGGCTGGTCTCTATATCTTCCCTAAGATTGATCGGGACATGTACCGCGTGGATGATGACGAGCAATTTGTTTTAGAGTTCTTGAAGCAAGAAAAAATTCTCTTGGTTCATGGCCGTGGCTTTAACTGGAAAGATCCAGATCACTTCCGGATCGTTTACCTTCCACGTGTCGATGAGTTAGCTCAAATTCAAGAAAAAATGACTCGTTTCTTGAAGCAATACAAACGTTAATTAGATAAAGGATTGAAGAGGAAAGTCTTCAATCTTTTTTTTGATTCATTTTATAAAATCCATGTCATCGAAACGACATTTTTCTGAATTGCGCATAATTGTAGAAAAAATAAATAATTTTCAGATAATTTGATTGAAATTCCCACACTTATATGATATACTTGAGCTGACTATATGCGAGGTTTATTATGGCAAACTTATTAGAAAAGACACGTAAAATTACATCCATCTTGAAACGGACTGATGAACAGTTGCAGTTCGAGATGCCTTATAATGATATTGCCCAGCAATTAGCGGATATTATCCACTGTAATGCCTGTATCATTAATAGCAAGGGAACCCTTCTTGGTTATTTCATGCGTTACAAGACCAACAATGACCGGGTAGAAGCTTTCTTTCAAAATAAAAAATTACCAGAAGATTATGCCAAGGCAGCTAGTTTAGTCTACGATACAGAAGCTAATTTAGATGTGGACCATGATTTGAGTATCTTTCCGGTCGAAACCAAGTCTGAATTTCCTGATGGCTTGACCACCATTGCGCCTATTCATGTTTCTGGGATTCGGTTGGGTTCCTTGATCATTTGGCGCAATGATAAACAGTTTGCGGATGATGATTTGATCTTGGTTGAGATTGCGAGTACCGTGGTAGGAATTCAAATGTTGAACTACCAACGCGAGGAGGACGAGAAGAATATTCGTCGTCGCACAGCGGTGAATATGGCTGTCAATACCTTGTCTTATTCCGAATTGCGTGCCGTATCTGCCATCCTTAGTGAATTGAAAGGCAATGAAGGTCAGTTGACTGCTTCTATCATCGCAGATCGTATTGGCATTACCCGCTCTGTGATTGTCAATGCACTTCGGAAATTGGAATCTGCTGGTATTATTGAAAGTCGTTCTCTTGGAATGAAGGGAACCTATCTTAAAGTGTTGATACCAGATATTTTTGAAGAAATTAAGAAAAGAGACTACTAATGGCTAAAGCATTAATTTCGATTGACTACACCGTTGATTTTGTAGCGGATGAAGGTAAGCTAACGGCAGGGGCTCCCGCCCAAGCCATTTCTGAGAGCATTGCTCAGGTGACCCAATTGGCCTTTGACCAAGGAGCCTATGTCTTTTTTGCCATTGATGCGCATGATGTAGACGATCCTTTTCATCCTGAAAGCAAGCTCTTCCCACCCCATAATATCATTGGGACTAGTGGACGTGATTTGTACGGTCCTTTAGCAGATTTTTATCGGGAGTACAAAGCGGATCCGCGCGTCTTTTGGATGGACAAACGTCATTATTCTGCTTTTTCAGGGACGGATCTAGATATCCGCCTTCGGGAACGTCATGTGGATACCGTTATTTTGACGGGTGTCTTGACCGATATCTGTGTCCTTCATACAGCGGTTGATGCCTACAATCTGGGCTATCAGATCGAAGTCGTGGAACCTGCAGTGGCGTCGCTCACTCCTGAAAATCACCAGTTTGCCTTGAATCATTTCAAGCATGTCTTAGGGGCAAGCTTGGTAGACGGCGCACTAGCTGTATTAGATACTAAATAAGAAAACATTGTAAAAGAGGTCATAGACATTTGTCTAGGCCTCTTTTTCGGGCCTAGAAATTGTTTTCCTCTCTTGAAAATGGTATTCTAATGAAAGAAAAAAGGGGAAGTTATGAGTAAAAAAGCTGTCGTGTTTTCAGCCAATCTATCTTATATGGAAAAGTTGGAAACCGCTATGAAGTCACTGTGTGCCCATCAGGACCAGTTGAAAATTTATGTCTTAAATGAAGATCTACCAACAGAGTGGTTTGCCATCATGAATCAGCGCTTGCGCCAGTTGGATTCAGAGGTGATCAATTGTCGGATGTCTCCTGAGCAATTCCAGTCCTTTTCGCTTCCAAGTGACCATATTCACTATGCGACCTATTTCCGTTATGCTATTCCAGAGATGGTGGAGGAAGAGCGGATCCTCTATCTGGATTGTGACATGATCTTTACACAGGATTTATCGCCTTTGTTTGATATTGATCTTAAAGGTTATGGACTGGGGGCAGTGGTCGATAAGCCAACGACGACAGA
>NZ_JAJNSA010000082.1:0-10476 GCF_027497875.1 Streptococcus sp. SM3
TGGTGGTACTCTTACGCCATCTTTTGCCTTGGGGATGGCTGGAGCTGCCCTCTTTGGAATAATTCTAGGTGTGGATAGCCAGCCAACCACTTTACTTTTGGGATCTGTTTGCTTTTTGTCCGTGACTTTGAAGGCTCCCTGGTCTGCAACCGGATTAGTTATAGGTTTCACTGGGCTAGGTATAGATTCTATTCCGTATTTCTTAGTAACAGCTGTTTTAGCCTATGAATTTGCAAAAATGCTAGACCGCTTTCCTTGGGCTAGCATATTGTGTCAGAAGTCAAAGAATAAAGTAATTAGGTAGGAAATGCCCATTTCTTCTAGTCAGGGATTTATCTTAAAAGATTAAAAACTATTGTCAGTTTATCAATAACTGTTTTAAATAAAAATGTAGTAGGCTTATCGGAGTCATGATTGAATACGATTTTTCCTAGCTATGAAATATAAAAATAAAAAAAGAAAGGTAGAGCGTGTGTTCTGATTTGAACACGAGCGGAAAACTTTTCTAAAAACTCAGAAGAGAAGGGGAGTTCGGGCTTGAATTGAAGCCGGTCTAATCTTCTCAATATCATCAAAATTAAGAAAGAAAGGAATTGAACCCACCCTAAAAGCAGTGGGAAAAAGATAGTTGGTCTAGCGAGCATCGCTCACTGCACCCAACTCCTATTTTCCCTTTGCTTTTTGACGGGTTTGGTATCTTTCTGATTATAAATTTTAGAATAAAGAAAGGATGGGTTAACTGTATTCATTGAACTGAATACGGGCGGAGAACTGTGTAAAAAAGATAAACTGTCTAGCATCTGCGATGCGTCGTCAGTTTCCTATTTTTACTTTGTTCTCTGTCGCCCTTTATATCTTAACTATGTCTATCCATATTGCTGCTCAGCAGGGTGAAATTGCTGATAAAATTCTTCTTCCTGGAGATCCTCTTCGTGCTAAATTTATTGCAGAAAATTTCCTTGAAGATGCTGTTTGTTTTAACGAAGTGCGTAACATGTTTGGTTACACTGGTACTTACAAAGGCCACCGTGTATCTGTCATGGGAACTGGGATGGGGATGCCATCCATTTCGATTTATGCGCGTGAGTTGATTGTTGACTACGGTGTGAAAAAATTGATCCGTGTGGGAACAGCAGGTTCTTTGAATGAAGACGTTCACGTCCGTGAATTAGTTTTGGCGCAGGCAGCGGCAACCAACTCTAACATCATCCGTAATGACTGGCCACAGTATGATTTCCCACAAATCGCTAGCTTTGATTTGCTGGACAAGGCCTACCATATCGCCAAAGAACTCGGTATGACCACCCACGTTGGGAACGTTTTGTCATCTGATGTCTTTTATTCAAACTACTTTGAAAAAAACATCGAGCTTGGTAAATGGGGAGTCAAGGCTGTGGAAATGGAAGCAGCAGCTCTCTACTATTTGGCAGCCCAACATCATGTTGACGCCCTTGCTATCATGACTATCTCTGATAGTTTGGTCAATCCAGATGAAGACACGACTGCAGAGGAACGCCAAAATACCTTTACTGATATGATGAAGGTTGGTTTGGAAACCTTGATTGCAGAATAAAATGTAAAAGAAAATCCTGATTTCAAGTAAAATCAGGATTTTTTCATGGATGCAATTTTTTCGGGGTCTGGTGTGACACGGAGGGTCTTTTGTCCTGTGTAAGTGACAAAGCCTGGTTTTCCGCCAGTTGGTTTGTTGAGTTTCTTGACTTCAATCATATCTACCTGAACCAGATTTGACAGGCGACCTTGAGAGAAGTAGGCGGCTAGTTCTGCCGCGTCTGTCTTGACTTCATCGGATGGGTCAAGATTTCCTGAGATGACAACATGGCTTCCAGGAATGTCCTTGGCATGGAACCAAAGTTCCTCCTTGCGGGCCATTTTAAAGGTTAGCTCCTCGTTTTGCAGGTTATTGCGTCCGACATAGATGATGGTTTTGCCATCGCTGGCCTGATATTGTTCTGGTTTTTTGCGTTTCTGGATTTTTTCTCGCTGTCTTCTGCGGATAAAACCAGTTTGAATCAATTCTTCACGGATTTCAGCGATTTCTTCTAGTCCAGCTTGGTTGAGGACGGTCTCCACACTTTCCAGATAGAGAATGGTTGCCTTGGTTTCTTCAATCAAATCAGTCAAGTATTTGACAGCTTCTTTTAGTTTCTGGTAGCGTTTAAAATAGCGTTGAGCATTTTGATTGGGAGTCAAGGCCTTATCAAGCGCAATCGTGATAGGTTGATTAGTATAGTAGTTGTCCATGATAACCTGGTCTTGGTCGTTAGGCACTTGGTGGAGGAAGGTTGTCAGCAATTCTCCTTTTTGGCGAAATTCCTCCGCATTGTCTGTTGCCAGTAACTCTTTTTCTTGTTTTTTCAGCTTATGGCGATTTTTTTGAAGTTCATTTTCAACACGACGAATGAGTTCACTGGCTTGCTGTTTAACGCGGTCGCGCTCAGCCTTGTCCTTATAGTAGGTGTCCAACAAATCAGAAAGATTTGCAAAAGGCTCTCCCACCTGATTTGCAAAAGGAACTGGACTGAAGGAAGTCTCAGTCAAGCATGGCTTGGTTTTTTGACTGAAAAAGTTACGGAAAGTAGATAGTTTATCACTAACCAGAATGTTTTCCAATTCATTTGCCGTATCGCGTCCCAGACCTTGAAAGAGATTTTGAAGATGTTTAGCTGTCGTTTCCCGTGTTTGCAGGATTTCAAAGAGTTTCTCATCTTTGGCAGTAAAGGGATTGAGAGATTCCGTGCTTGGCGGAGCGATATAGGTTGATCCCGGAAGCAAGGTGCGGTAACTATTTTGTGAAAAGCCGACGTGTTTGATTACTTCGAGGATTTTATGACTGCTTTTATCGACCAGTAGAATGTTACTGTGTTTACCCATAATCTCGATAATCAAGGTAGCCTGGATATGGTCTCCAATCTCGTTTTTATTGGAAACTGTCATTTCCACAATACGGTCATTTTCCACTTGCTCAATCGACTCAATCAGGGCACCCTGCAAATATTTTCTCAAAACCATGATAAAGGTGGAAGGTTGAGCTGGATTTTCAAAAGTCGTTTGGGTCAGCTGAATGCGTCCAAAAACTGGATGGGCAGAAAGGAGCAGGCGATGACTTTGGCGATTGCTACGGATTTGCAAGACTAATTCTTGTTCAAAAGGCTGATTGATTTTCTGGATGCGACCGTTCACTAACTCTCTTCGCAATTCCTCAACCATGTGGTGTAAAAAAAATCCGTCAAATGACATCGTTCTCTCCTTGTGATTGTATTCCATAGTATTATATCAAAAAGGTAGAATAAAATCATGGAAATGTGGTATAATAAAGCCAAGTAAAGAGAAACGAGAAGCACATGTATATTGAAATGGTAGATGAAACTGGTCAAGTTTCAAAAGAAATGTTGCAACAAACCCAAGAAATTTTGGAATTTGCAGCCCAAAAATTAGGCAAAGAAGACAAGGAGATGGCAGTCACTTTTGTGACCAACGAGCGTAGCCATGAACTCAATCTGGAGTACCGTGACACCGACCGTCCGACAGATGTCATCAGCCTTGAATATAAACCAGAGTTGGAAATTGCCTTTGACGAAGAAGATTTGCTTGAAAATCCAGAATTAGCAGAGATGATGTCTGAGTTTGATGCCTATATTGGGGAATTGTTCATCTCTATCGATAAGGCACATGAGCAGGCCGAGGAATACGGTCACAGCTTTGAGCGTGAGATGGGCTTCTTGGCAGTACACGGCTTTTTACATATCAACGGCTATGATCACTACACTCCGGAAGAAGAAGCGGAGATGTTCAGTTTACAAGAAGAAATTTTGACAGCCTATGGACTCACAAGACAATAAACGAAAATGGAAAAATCGTGACCTGATATCCAGTTTAGAATTTGCCCTCACAGGAATTTTTACTGCCATCAAGGAAGAACGCAATATGCGAAAACATGCAGTGACGGCTCTTGTAGTCATTCTTACAGGTTTTGTTTTTCAGGTGTCACGAATCGAATGGCTCTTTCTCCTATTGAGCATTTTCTTGGTAGTAGCTTTTGAAATTATCAACTCTGCTATTGAAAATGTGGTGGATTTGGCCAGTCACTATCACTTTTCTATGCTGGCTAAAAATGCCAAGGATATGGCGGCTGGCGCGGTATTAGTGGTCTCTCTTTTCGCAGCCTTAACAGGCGCATTGATTTTTCTCCCACGAATCTGGGATTTATTATTTTAAATATCAAGAGGAAATTATGACTTTTAAATCAGGCTTTGTAGCCATTTTAGGACGTCCCAATGTTGGGAAGTCAACTTTTTTAAATCATGTCATGGGGCAAAAGATTGCCATTATGAGTGACAAGGCGCAGACAACGCGCAACAAAATTATGGGAATTTACACGACTGATAAGGAGCAAATTGTCTTTATCGACACACCAGGGATTCATAAACCTAAAACAGCTCTCGGAGATTTTATGGTCGAATCTGCCTATAGCACCCTTCGTGAAGTGGACACCGTTCTTTTTATGGTACCTGCTGATGAAGCGCGTGGTAAGGGGGATGATATGATTATCGAGCGTCTCAAGGCTGCCAAGGTTCCTGTCATTTTGGTTGTGAACAAGATCGATAAGGTTCATCCAGACCAACTTTTGTCTCAGATTGATGATTTCCGTAATCAGATGGACTTTAAGGAAATTGTACCAATCTCAGCCCTTCAGGGCAATAACGTCTCTCGTCTAGTGGATATTTTGAGTGAAAATCTAGATGAAGGATTCCAGTATTTCCCGTCTGATCAAATCACAGACCATCCAGAACGTTTCTTGGTTTCAGAAATGGTTCGCGAGAAAGTCTTGCACCTAACTCGTGAAGAGATTCCGCATTCTGTCGCAGTAGTTGTTGACTCTATGAAACGAGATGAAGAGACAGACAAGGTTCACATCCGTGCAACCATCATGGTCGAGCGTGATAGCCAAAAAGGGATTATCATCGGTAAAGGTGGCGCTATGCTTAAGAAAATTGGTAGTATGGCCCGTCGTGATATCGAACTTATGCTAGGAGATAAGGTCTTCCTAGAAACCTGGGTCAAGGTCAAGAAAAACTGGCGCGATAAAAAGCTAGATTTGGCTGACTTTGGCTATAATGAAAAAGAATACTAAGTAGAGGTGGGCTCATGCCTGCTTCTTGTTTTTACAGAAGGAGGACTTATGCCTGAATTACCTGAGGTTGAAACCGTTCGTCGTGGCTTAGAAAAATTGATTTTGGGTAAGAAGATTTCGAGTATAGAAATTCGCTATCCCAAGATGATTAAGACAGATTTGGACGAGTTTCGAAAGGAAGTGCCTGGTCAAGTTGTTGAGTCAATGGGACGTCGTGGTAAATATTTGATTTTCTACCTGACAGACAAGGTCTTGATTTCCCATCTGCGGATGGAGGGCAAGTATTTTTACTATCCAGACCAAGTACCTGAACGCAAGCATGCCCATGTTTTCTTTCAGTTTGAAGACGGTGGAACCCTTGTTTATGAGGATGTACGCAAGTTTGGTACTATGGAACTCTTGTCTCCTGACCTTTTGGATGCCTACTTTATTTCTAAAAAATTAGGTCCTGAACCAAGCGAACAAGACTTTGATGTGCAGGTCTTTCAAGCTGCCCTAGCCAAGTCCAAAAAGCCTATCAAATCCCATCTTCTAGACCAGACCTTGGTAGCTGGACTTGGCAATATCTATGTGGATGAGGTTCTTTGGCGAGCTCAGGTTCATCCAGCTAGACCTTCCCAGACTCTGACAGCAGAAGAAGCGACTGCCATTCATGACCAGACCATCGCTGTTTTGGGACAGGCTGTTGAAAAAGGTGGTTCTACCATTCGGACCTATACCAATGCCTTTGGGGAAGATGGAACCATGCAGGATTTTCATCAAGTCTATGACAAGGCTGGTCAAGAATGTGTACGCTGTGGCACCATCATTGAGAAAATCCAATTAGGCGGACGAGGCACCCATTTTTGTTCTCAGTGCCAAAGGAGGGGCTGATGGGAAAAATCATCGGAATCACAGGTGGAATTGCCTCTGGCAAGTCAACCGTGACAAATTTTCTAAGAAAGCAAGGCTTTCAAGTGGTGGATGCCGACGCTCTTGTTCACCAACTACAGAAACCTGGTGGTCGTCTATTTCAGGCTCTAGTCCAGCATTTTGGGCAAGAAATCATCCTTGAAAACGGAGAACTTAATCGCCCTCTCCTAGCTAGTCTCATCTTTTCAAATCCTGAAGAACGAGAATGGTCTAAGCGAATCCAAGGAAAGATTATCCGTGAGGAACTAGCTACATTAAGAGAGCAATTGGCTCGGACAGAATCCATTTTTTTCATGGATATTCCCCTACTTTTTGAACAGGACTACAGCGCTTGGTTTGATGAGACATGGTTGGTCTATGTGGACCGAGATATTCAAGTAGAACGCTTAATGAAAAGGGACAACTTGTCTAAAGATGAAGCTGAGTTTCGTCTGGCAGCCCAGTGGCCTTTAGAGAAAAAGAAAGATTTGGCCAGCCATGTTTTAAACAATAATGGAAATCAGGACCAGCTTCTTACTCAGGTGTTCTCCCTGCTTGAGGGAGGTAGGCAAGATGACAGAGATTAATTGGAAGGATAATTTGCGCATTGCCTGGTTTGGTAATTTTCTGACTGGAGCCAGTATTTCTTTGGTTGTGCCTTTTATGCCCATCTTTGTGGAAAATCTGGGTGTAGGGAGTGATCAAGCTGCTTTTTATGCAGGTTTAGCTATTTCTGTCTCTGCTATTTCCGCAGCACTCTTTTCTCCTATCTGGGGTATCCTTGCCGACAAATACGGTCGAAAACCCACGATGATTCGTGCAGGTCTAGCCATGACCATTACTATGGGAGGATTGGCCTTTGTCCCAAATATCTATTGGTTGATCTTTCTTCGTTTATTAAACGGTGTATTTGCAGGATTTGTTCCCAATGCAACGGCCTTGATAGCCAGTCAGGTTCCCAAGGAGAAATCGGGTTCTGCTCTTGGGACTTTGTCCACAGGAGTAGTTGCAGGTACTCTAACTGGTCCCTTTATTGGTGGCTTTATCGCAGAATTATTTGGCATTCGTACGGTTTTCTTACTGGTTGGTAGTTTTCTATTCTTAGCTGCTGTTTTGACTATTTGCTTTATCAAGGAAGATTTTCAACCAGTAGCCAAGGAAAAGGCCATTCCAACAAAGGAATTATTTACCTCTGTCAAATATCCCTATCTTTTGGTTAATCTTTTTCTAACCAGTTTTGTCATCCAATTTTCAGCCCAATCAATCGGCCCTATTTTAGCACTTTATGTGCGCTACTTAGGCCAGAAAGAGAATCTTCTCTTTGTATCAGGTTTGATTGTATCCAGTATGGGCTTTTCCAGTATGATGAGTGCAGGAGTCATGGGAAAGCTAGGTGACAAGGTGGGCAATCATCGTCTCTTAGTTGTAGCCCAGTTTTATTCAGTTATCATCTATCTTCTCTGTGCCAATGCCTCTAGTCCTCTCCAACTGGGACTCTATCGATTCCTCTTTGGCCTGGGAACCGGTGCCTTGATTCCCGGGGTTAATGCGCTACTCAGCAAAATGACTCCCAAAGCTGGTATTTCGAGGGTCTTTGCCTTTAATCAGGTATTCTTTTATCTGGGAGGTGTCGTTGGGCCTATGGCAGGTTCTGCAGTAGCAGGTCAATTTGGCTACCATGCAGTATTTTATGCGACAAGCCTTTGTGTTGCCTTTAGTTGTCTCTTTAACCTTCTTCAATTTCGATCATTATTAAAAGTAAAGGAAATCTAGTGCGAGTAAAAATTAATCTCAAATGCTCCTCTTGTGGCAGTATCAATTACCTAACCAGTAAAAACTCAAAAACCCATCCAGACAAGATCGAGGTTTTAAAGTATTGTCCCAAGGAAAGAAAAGTAACCCTACATCTTGAATCTAAGTAGATTTTATGGTAAAATAATAGGGATTTTAAGGAGTTTGATATGTATAACCTATTATTAACCATTTTATTAGTATTATCTGTTGTGATTGTGATTGCGATTTTCATGCAACCAACCAAAAACCAATCCAGCAATGTATTTGATGCCAGCTCAGGTGATTTGTTTGAACGCAGTAAAGCACGCGGTTTTGAAGCTGTAATGCAGCGTTTGACAGGGATTTTAGTCTTTTTCTGGCTAGCCATTGCCTTAGCATTGACGGTATTATCAAGTAGATAAGAAAATAATGGGCAGGACTAGGTCTTTGCCTCTTTTTATTTTTAAATGATGTTTGTGAAGGTTTTACAGTAAAAGGAAATTAAATAATCTAGAAAGAAAATATGAAAGATAGAATAAAAGAATATTTACAAGACAAGGAAAAGGTGACTGTCAATGACTTGGCTCAGGCTTTGGGAAAAGACGGTTCCAAGGATTTTCGTGAGTTGATTAAAACCTTGTCCCTAATGGAAAGGAAGCACCAGATTCGTTTTGAAGAAGATGGTAGTCTGACATTAGAAATTAAGAAAAAACATGAGATTACTCTCAAGGGGATTTTTCATGCCCATAAAAATGGCTTTGGATTTGTTAGTCTGGAAGGTGAGGAGGACGACCTTTTTGTAGGGAAAAACGATGTCAACTACGCTATTGATGGTGATACCGTCGAGGTCGTGATTAAGAAAGTCGCTGACCGAAATAAAGGAACAGCTGCCGAAGCCAAAATTATTGATATCTTAGAACACAGCCTGACAACTGTTGTCGGTCAAATCGTTCTAGATCAGGAAAAGCCCAAGTATGCCGGCTATATCCGTTCGAAAAACCAGAAAATCAGTCAACCGATTTATGTGAAGAAACCAGCCCTTAAACTAGAGGGAACAGAAGTTCTCAAGGTCTTTATCGATAAATACCCAAGCAAGAAACATGATTTCTTTGTCGCGAGTGTTCTCGATGTGGTGGGACACTCAACGGATGTCGGAATTGATGTTCTTGAGGTTTTGGAATCTATGGACATTGTATCTGAGTTTCCAGAAGCTGTTGTCAAGGAAGCAGAAAGTGTTCCTGATGCTCCGTCTCAAAAGGATATGGAAGGTCGTCTGGATCTAAGAGATGAGATTACCTTTACCATTGATGGTGCGGATGCCAAGGACTTGGACGATGCGGTGCATATCAAGACCTTGAAAAATGGAAATCTAGAGCTTGGTGTTCACATCGCAGATGTTTCCTACTATGTGACCGAGGGTTCTGCCCTTGACAAGGAAGCCCTTAACCGAGCGACTTCAGTCTATGTAACAGACCGAGTGGTTCCAATGCTTCCAGAACGACTGTCAAATGGCATCTGTTCCCTCAATCCTCAAGTTGACCGCCTGACCCAGTCTGCCATTATGGAAATTGATAAACATGGTCGTGTAGTCAACTACACCATTACACAAACAGTTATCAAGACCAGTTTTCGTATGACCTATAGCGATGTCAATGATATCCTATCAGGTGACGAGGAGAAGAGACAAGAATATCAGAAAATTGTTCCAAGTATCGAACTCATGGCCAAGCTTCATGAAACTTTAGAAAATATGCGTGTGAAACGTGGAGCCCTCAATTTTGATACCAATGAAGCGAAGATTTTAGTGGATAAACAGGGTAAGCCTGTTGATATCGTCCTTCGTCAGCGTGGCATTGCCGAGCGTATGATTGAGTCCTTCATGTTGATAGCCAACGAAACAGTTGCCGAGCATTTTAGCAAGCTGGATCTACCTTTCATTTATCGAATTCACGAGGAACCTAAGGCTGAAAAAGTTCAGAAGTTTATTGATTATGCTTCGAGCTTTGGCTTGCGCATTTATGGGACTGCCAGTGAGATTAGCCAAGAGACCCTCCAAGACATCATGCGTGCTGTTGAGGGAGAACCTTATGCAGATGTATTGTCCATGATGCTTCTCCGTTCCATGCAACAGGCCCGCTATTCGGAGCACAATCACGGCCATTATGGATTAGCGGCTGACTATTATACTCACTTTACTAGTCCGATTCGTCGTTATCCAGACCTTCTTGTTCACCGTATGATTCGGGATTACGGCCGTTCTAAAGAAATAGCCGAGCATTTTGAACAAGTGATTCCAGAGATTGCGACCCAGTCTTCCAACCGTGAGCGTCGTGCCATCGAGGCTGAGCGTGAAGTCGAAGCCATGAAAAAGGCTGAGTACATGGAAGAATACGTGGGTGAAGAGTACGATGCGGTTGTGTCCAGCATTGTCAAGTTTGGTCTCTTTGTCGAATTGCCGAATACAGTTGAAGGCTTGATTCACATCACTAATCTACCTGAATTTTATCATTTCAATGAGCGGGATTTGACTCTTCGTGGGGAGAAATCAGGAACAACCTTCCGTGTAGGTCAGCAAATCCGTATCCGAGTTGAAAGAGCCGACAAGATGACGGGTGAAATTGACTTCTCTTACATCCCAAGTGAGTTTGATGTGATTG
>NZ_JAJNSA010000083.1:0-10451 GCF_027497875.1 Streptococcus sp. SM3
TCACTGGTTTGTCAACGTCAACAAAAGAAGCAAGTCCTGGTTTAACATAAGTATAGGCTTTCATAAAGCACTCCTCCGTTTTTTTATTTGTACTATTTATAATACAATTGTAAGCCTTTTCATTTGTTTCTTCAAGTATTTTTGTGATTTTTTTAACTTTTTTATTTACCGGTAAAGAAATATAGATAAAAAAGCAGAAGCTAGTCTGCTTTTATCCTTAACAAAGAGAAATTTCACTACTCCAGAAGAACTTTCGATTAACATAAAACGACTAAACAAAAATGATATTACTGATAGATGGAGAATATTCTTCTATATCATTAATAAACTAGGACATCCCAAACAATTGCACTTTCAGTAAATTTCTATACTAAAATTACGAATAATCTCTGCAATATTATCTAGGCTACAAAACTCACTTGATAATTTACATTTTACCAACAATTTTGATAATAGCGTTTGTCTTTAAAAGTACAATAACGGTCTTGCTTCTCTCTTAACGAGATTCAAGACCGTTATTTAAGATTTTTATTTTATAGCTCTATCTTCTGCTATTTGATTGTGTTGCTGATGAACTTGGGGTACTGCTAGAACTACTACTTGAACTTGGGGTAGACGAGAAACTACCAATAATACCTGACCAAGCATTTTGGTAATCTGCTTCACTTCCTCCAATAGCAAAGTGATAGCTTGTCGTTGGAGCTCCCGCCTTGTTAGCCCAATAGCTCGTTACAGTAGAACCTGAAAGATCCACTGTTCTTCCATTAACGGATACTTTGCCAGGCTTCTGCCCTGTAGATCTGAGGACCTGAGACTGGGTCACACTAGAATCAAGATTAAAGCGTTCATTGCCCCAAACACCAGGCTCAGCCTGTTGGATAGCATTGACCAAGTGGGCCATATATTTGGCATTTCGATAATGCCCAGCCCCCTTAGCCATTGGGCGGTTGTCATCGTGACCTAGCCAACCACCTAGAGTCAATCTTGGTGTCGAAAGCATGAGCCACATATTTTCATCTTCATTGGTTGTACCAGTCTTACCAATCCAGTCTGCACGAGCTAAGCTTGAATTAATAGAAGCCAAATCCGTTTGGAAACTTGAAGTGATCCGAGATGAAATCACCTCACGAAGCAAACTCTGCATGATCGTTGCTGTTGCCTTCGAATACACTTGAACTGGTTTGTCTTGGAACTCATAGATTACTCTACCATCAGATGATTCAATCTTAGAAATCACATGTTTTTGATGGTAGACACCGTTATTGGCAATTGTTTGATAACCATTGGTATGCTGGGCAACTGTGACTTCAATCCCACCACCCATAGGCAGACTTTCGATACCGTACTCTGGAATCTCGTAACCCATTTTTTCCATATAGCTCTTAACATCGACACCTTTTTCACGAAGCATGCGATAAGTCCAATAGGCTGGAATATTCCATGAATAGTTTAAAGCATCACCCAAATTGACCATATCTGTACCTTTACTACTACCATGCACAATCGGACTACCATTTGCAAAATTTGTAGGATAATTTGACAATATGCTAGCACTTCCCATCAAACCTTGGTCAATGGCAATTCCGTAGGCCAGCAAAGGCTTGGTTGTAGAGGCTGGCGAACGCTTGGTGTCAAAGGCGTGATTGTTTTGGTTAGTCTGGTAATTACGACCACCAACAAAGCCTAGAACAGCCCCCGTTTTATTGTCCATCAAAACATTCCCTACTTCAGGCTGCCCAGTCGAATCATCTACCAAATAACCATAGTTAGCAACTGCATTTTGCATGGCCGCATGGATTTTTTTATTGATCGTTGTAGTGATTTTGTAGCCGCCATTACTTAGTTCCTGCTCAGCTCTCTCATGATAAGCCTTTCGAATCGCTTCATTTTTCAACTCTTGGTTAGAGACATTGTCCTGTCGAACTAAATAATCATACATACGGTCTGTCGCTTCAGCCATAGCTGTAAAGTAGAGATAATCCCTCGAAACAACATTGACAGTTCCTGATGGCAAGAAGTCTTGTTTGAGATTATAATCCTTGTACTGGTCGTATTCTTCCTGAGTCAGAGCACCCGTACGGTACATGTTGTAGAGAACATCCTTGGCCCGCTTCAAACCAAGTTCTAAGTCTTCATCACTCTTTAACTCTCCAGTATTTTCATAAGGGGAATAAGTAATCGGACTCTGTGGCAAACCTGCTAGGAAGGCAGCTTGGGGAATACTCAACTTTTTGGCATCGATACCAAAAATCCCTTCAGCAGCTTGCTGGGCACCTGCAATATTCTGCCCTTTATGATTTCGACCAAAGGGAGCAACATTGAGATAAGTCGTCAAGATTTCATCCTTACTCATGCTACGTTCCAAGGCAAGGGCATCAACAATTTCTGTAGCCTTACGAGCCAAAGTCGGAGCATCTCCGACCACTTGTTGCTTGATTAACTGTTGGGTCAAGGTCGAGCCCCCACTAGACGAGCCCAAACCTGCAAAGGTTCCCAAAGTCGCCCGAATCACAGCTTTTGGCACAACTCCTTTATGTTCAAGAAAATGTTCATCCTCAGTAGCAACGATAGCCTTTTTGAGATTGTCCGATATTTCCTCAGATGAAACAGAAGTTCGCAATAGGTCACTCTCGATAGAAGCGATAACACTCCCATCTGCGTAAACAATTTCTGAGATGGAAGAAATATTTTTAACCTGCTTGACCAAATCCTCCGATTGGGGAACCTTGGCCTTGTCAAACAAAGCAACTCCATAACCAAGAGCTACACCAGCACCAAAAAGCCCACCGATAAAGCCTAGAATAAAGAGAGTATTCAAAATTCCCTTAATAGCAACTAAAATGCTACCTAGGATAGCCAGAACTTTCCCACCTGTCCCATCCGACTTCTTCTCTTCTGAGACTTTCTCTGATTTTTTATGATTTATTTTTGATTTTACTCGCTGGAAAAATTCCAGCATTTTTCGTTTTAATTCATTTAATTGATTTTGCATGGATTTCCTCACTCTATCTATTATACCATAAAAGGTAAACTTTCAATAAAATAGCCACTTTCTTCCCTATTCTACTAGGCTATTGCCCAAGTTTGTGATACAATAGGTAGAAACAATATTTTTAAAAAGGAGAAAAGACACATGCACATTTTTGATGAGCTAAAAGAGCGTGGTTTGATTTTTCAAACGACTGATGAAGAAGCTTTGCGTAAAGCCCTAGAAGAAGGTCAAGTTTCTTATTATACTGGCTACGATCCAACTGCTGACAGCCTTCACTTAGGCCACCTTGTCGCAATCTTGACAAGTCGTCGCTTGCAGCTAGCAGGTCACAAACCTTATGCGCTCGTTGGCGGTGCTACAGGTCTCATCGGAGATCCGTCCTTCAAAGATGCTGAACGTAGTCTCCAAACAAAAGACACAGTAGATGGCTGGGTCAAGTCTATCCAAGGACAACTTTCTCGTTTTCTTGACTTTGAAAATGGTGAAAACAAGGCTGTCATGGTCAACAATTACGACTGGTTTGGCAGCATCAGCTTCATTGACTTCCTCCGTGATATCGGAAAATACTTCACCGTCAACTACATGATGAGTAAAGAGTCTGTTAAAAAACGGATCGAAACAGGAATTTCATACACTGAGTTTGCTTACCAAATCATGCAAGGGTACGACTTCTTTGTCCTTAACCAAGACCACAATGTCACTCTTCAAATCGGTGGTTCTGACCAGTGGGGAAATATGACAGCTGGTACCGAATTACTTCGTCGTAAGGCTGACAAGACAGGCCACGTTATCACTGTTCCACTGATCACAGATGCAACTGGTAAGAAATTTGGTAAATCAGAAGGAAACGCAGTTTGGCTCAATCCTGAAAAGACTTCTCCATACGAAATGTACCAATTCTGGATGAACGTTATGGACGCTGACGCTGTTCGCTTCTTGAAAATCTTTACTTTCTTGTCACTTGATGAGATTGAAGACATCCGTAAACAATTTGAAGCAGCGCCACACGAACGCTTGGCTCAAAAAGTCTTGGCTCGTGAAGTCGTCACACTTGTTCACGGTGAAGAAGCTTACAAAGAAGCCCTCAACATCACTGAGCAACTCTTTGCAGGAAACATCAAAAACCTTTCTGTCAAAGAGCTCAAACAAGGGCTTCGTGGTGTACCAAACTACCAAGTACAAGCAGACGAAAACCACAATATCGTGGAACTGCTCGTCTCATCTGGTGTGGTTAACTCCAAACGCCAAGCCCGTGAAGACGTCCAAAACGGAGCTATCTACGTAAACGGTGACCGCATCCAAGACCTTGAATATGTCTTGAGTGACACTGATAAGTTAGAGAACGAACTGACTGTTATCCGTCGTGGAAAGAAAAAATACTTTGTATTGACTTACTAAATTGTTAAACATTTACCTATAAACAAAGGAGTTACCCTCGAGAAAGGTAACTCCTTTTTGCTGTGAATAATCCCCCACCTATCCCTTAATAGACAGACTACGCAGGACTATGCGCAAGGTTGTTAGATTATGTAAGATAGAAAGATTTGAAGGGCTGAGCCAATTAAACAAGCCAAAGCCAATCAAACTACTATTTACGACAACAGTATCTTGAATATTCTTCTTGATGAGTGTTTGCAAAGATGATGATAGCGAATCCAACTCTTGGAAGAAATCCAAGCGATTATCTAACAATAAGATATCGCTCATCTGCTTAGAAATGTCTGCACTCTCATTCATCACCACACCGATATCTGATAGGGTTAGAGCCGCTGAGTCATTCAAGCCATCCCCAACCATCAAAATAGTGTGACCTGCTTTCTGCAGTTCCTCTACTAACTCAAATTTTCCATCAGGTTTCAAGTCTGTATAGACCTGATCAAAGGGCAAATCTTTGACTAATTCCTCTGTCCTAACCAAGGTGTCCCCTGTTGCCAGAATCAATTTTTTCCCTTGTGCCTTAAGTTTCTCCAAGGCTGCTTTTGCTTCTTTTCTCAAAGGAGTATGAATGCAGAACATTCCAATCAATTCATTCTGATAAGCCAAGAATAAGAGATTGTAGTGACTCTTGTACTCTTCAATTAAAGCATTTTGTTCTGAAGTGATATGAATTTGCTCATCCTGCATCAAGACATAATTTCCAATAAGAACTGGTTGCCCATCTATATGAGATTTGATCCCCTTGCTTGCGATATATTGGAGCTTCCCATGCATTTCCTCATGTTCAATTCCCTCTATCTCAGCTTGCTTGACGATGGCATTAGCAATGGGATGATAAATGTGTTCCTCAAGACAGGCACTGATTCTGAGAATATCTTCCTCACTATAGTCCCCAAAAGGTAACACCTTTTCAACTATAGGATAACTAGTTGTGATTGTTCCCGTCTTATCAAACAAGAAAGTATCAACTTCCAGGTATTTCTCCAGAACATCCCCATCCTTAATCACCATTTCACGGTTCAACCCCTCCTTGATAGCTGTCAAATAAGCTACAGGAGTAGAGATTTTCAAAGCGCAGGAGAAATCGACCAATAGGAAAGAAATAGCCTTAGAAAAAGAACCTGTCAATAGGTAAGTCAGCCCAGCCCCCAAGAAATTATATTTGACGACCTTATCCGCCATTTTGATGAAATAGCGTTGTTTCGTTTTCTTGTTTTCTTCAGATTTCTTCATCAACTCAATCAGTTGTAAAATCCGGCTGTTCATCTGATTATCGGTTACACGAATGCGCAACTCTCCAGTTTCTAATACTGTATTTGCACAAACCAAATCAGACTCTCTTTTTTCAACTGGAAAACTCTCTCCCGTCAAGGAACTTTCGTTGACCATACCTAAACCTGAAACTACTTGTCCATCAAACAGAATTTCATTTCCTTGAGATAGGACCAAGACATCTCCTATTTGAACATCGGAACTCTTGATACTAACAACCGTATCGCCCTGTACTAGGAATACATCACTCTCTTTTGCAAGAAGGCTTTGTTCTAAATCTGTTGCAGTTTTTTTCAAGGACCACTGATCTAAATGATTCCCCAAATCAAGCATAAACATGATATTGCTAGCTGTCTTGGATTGGTTCATAAACAAGGACAATAAAATCGCCGAACAGTCCAAAACCTCCATCGTTAGTTCCTTACGCGCTAGTGTTTGATAGGCTTCTCTAATATAGCCAAAAGCCTGATAACAAGTCCATATATAGCGAATAGGATACGGCACAAAACTACGAAAAAGTACACGCTTAATCGCTGCACCTGAAACAATAGAATAAGCACTCTCTTCTCTACGAATGGGAAGAGTCATCAACTCAGAAACTTTCCCTTTATCAATTCTTTTTAAAAAGGCTTCTGCATTATCTAATACAGAAAAGCCTTCTTTTATGCGTAGAGTAAAGTGCTGTTGATCCATGTAAAACTGGATAGACTCAATCCCCTTTTCATCTCTCGCCAAGGAACGAAGATAGTCTTGAATATCCAAGGTGAGTGAAAAAGAAGATGATAGTCGGATATGTTGGTATCCTCTATGTAGCACTTTAAAAGACATATTATTCTCCTATAAGGCTATCTAATTGCTCTTCTTTTTTCTCTTGCTCGTACAAATATTTGGCATCTTGCAAGACATCGTCTCCATGTTGCTTCACAACAGAAACAGATGCATCTAGCTCGTCTTTCAGCTTGTAAGCCTTAGCCAAAGCTTTAGAATAACCTTTTTTAGCTTCCTTACTTGCTAAGATTTTCAAGCCAAGGGTACCAAATGCGACACCACCCAAAAAGAGTGATGATTTTTTCGCAACTTTTGCGACGCTTAATACTTCTTTTAACATACTTATTTCCTCCTTATCATTATTATATAGAAATTTAGATATAAAAGCAATTTTATTCTATAAATTGGAGAATTAGTTTTATTTCTACTGAATCTCCCATCTACTTATTCCTAAAGTTGCTTTCATTTGCCTCTTTTGATACACTTAAACTATGAATACAAATCTCAAACCCAAAATTCAGCGTTTTGCTTCTGCGACTGCCTTTGCCTGTCCTGTCTGTCAAGAAAATCTGACTCTGGTAGAGAGCAGTCTCAAATGCAACAATCGCCATTCTTTTGACTTAGCTAAATTTGGCTATGTCAATCTGGCACCTCAAATTAAGCAATCTGCCAACTACGACAAGGAAAACTTTCAAAATCGCCAAGAAATCCTAGAATCTGGATTTTATCAAGCTATTCTAGAGGTCGTCTCTGATTTACTTTCAAACTCAAAAAATGCCAAAACAATTTTAGATATCGGTTGTGGCGAAGGATTCTATTCTCGCAAACTTCAAGAAAGTCATCTTGACAAAACCTTCTATGCCTTCGACATCTCCAAAGATTCTGTCCAAATCGCTGCCAAGAGCGAACCCAACTGGGCAGTCAATTGGTTCGTTGGTGACTTAGCTCGTCTTCCTATAAAAGACGCCAGCATGGATATCTTACTTGATATCTTTTCCCCTGCCAATTACGGAGAATTTCGTCGCGTTTTATCCAAAGACGGCATCTTGATAAAGGTTATTCCAACTAAAAATCACCTCAAGGAAATCCGTCAGAAGGTACAAGACCAGCTGACAAACAAGGACTATTCAAACCAAGATATCAAAAATCATTTCCAAGAACACTTTACCATCCTATCTAGCCAAACTGCCTCTCTGACTAAAACTATCACAGCAGAACAGCTCAAAGCCCTACTCAGCATGACGCCCCTACTCTTTCACATCGACCAGAGCAAGATTGACTGGAGTCAACTGGCAGAGATTACTATTGAGGCTGAGATTCTGGTTGGGAAAGTACTATAATTGACACAAAAAACCGCATTTCAAGAAGATCTGCGGTTTTAAATTTCAATTTTTAAACTATCTATCCTAAAAGTCTAAAACATTTAAAGCTTTTAGCTTCTCCATTTATTTTCGATTCGAAATAACAAACTTATCAATAAATAACAAGTGAAATAAGGCCAGTACCAACCCCCACAAGCTACCACGAAAAGAGATTTCTTGATGATTGAGAGGAAACAAATCGTGGTTACCTATATAGAGGCATGTCAAAATCACAAATAGTATCCAAAATAAATCAGTCCATTTATATTTTGAAAAATATTTTTTCCACATAAAAACACCTTCTTTCCTATAATTATATTATAACACTTTATGTAAGCGAATACAAGGGATATGAGGTAATCAACTACGAAGAAATATAAGGCTGAAGACAGTAAAAACCAGCTTTTTAAGCGCTGGTTTATTGTTTTAAACTAGGTTTCTTATAAAGATTACTAACACTAAGCTTTAAAAAAAGTTAGTTTTTGAAGCGCTTGGATAAATAGAATCTAGAAAACAGAAAAAACTAAAAAGAATGTAGGGAAATAAACCTTACATTCTTAAAATAACTTAGTACATAAATGACAATGCTGTCGCCGCCATCAATATTGCAAGAACTATTTTCCAAATTTTTTTATTTTTTCCAAAAATCTTATCAGGTAACAAGCTTATTACAAGAAAGGTAATAAACAACACCAATTTAAGTGTATATATCATAAAAACACCTTCTTCCTTATAATTATATTATAACACTTTATGTAAGCGAATACAATAAATATGAGGTGTTCAACTACGAAGAAAAATAAGGATGAAAGACAGTAAAAACCAGCATTTAAAGCCTTCACTGTATCTAGGATCTCCCTATTTTTAGACAAAATTGACTCAAATCCACAGCATTTAAAAAAGCGAATTTCAATCGAAACTCGCTTTTTTACAAAATGTATTAGTGTGAATTTGTATCTTATACTCAATGAAAATCAAAGAGCAAACTAGGAAGCTAGCCGCAGGCTGTACTTGAGTACGGCAAGGCAACGCTGACGTGGTTTGAATTTGATTTTCGAAGAGTATTAGTTCAAGTGCCAGATATCTTCGTTATACTGAGCAATTGTACGGTCAGATGAGAAGAATCCTGCTTTAGAAATGTTAACGATGACTTTATCCAACCATGCGTCACGGTCTTCGTAGTCAGCCAACATTTGTTCTTTAACCTTGATGTAGTCTTCCAAGTCAAGAAGAGTCATGAACCAGTCTTTGTTGATCAATTCATTGTAAAGACGTTCCAAGCGCTCTTTGTTTCCAGCTGCAAGAACTGCATCGCTAACGATGAAGTCAACCAATGGTTTGATAGCTTCACGAGCGTAGAATTCGCTTGATTTGTAAGCTGCTTTTTCGTAAAGGTCGATAACAGTTTCTGAATCTTCACCAAAGATGTAGATATTTTCGTCTCCAACCAACTCAGCGATTTCCACGTTAGCACCGTCCATAGTACCAAGAGTCAAAGCTCCGTTCAACATGAATTTCATGTTACCAGTACCTGAAGCTTCTTTAGAAGCAAGTGAGATTTGTTCTGAGATATCACATGCTGGGATAAGGAAGCTTGCTGCAGTAACGTTGTAGTTTTCAACCATAACAACTTGCAAGTGTGGAGCTACTGCTGGATCGTTAGCAATAACTTCTGACATGCAAAGGATCAAGTGGATGATGTCTTGAGCGATTGTGTAGGCTGGAGCTGCCTTACCACCAAAGAAGATTGTGATTGGGCGAGCAGGGATGTTACCAGCTTTGATGTCAAGGTATTTGTGGATCACGTACAAAGCATTCATTTGTTGGCGTTTGTACTCGTGAAGACGTTTGATTTGGATATCAAAGATAGAGTTTGTATTGATTTCCACACCTTGGTGTTCTTTCAAGTGACGAGCCAATTTACGTTTGTTGTGAGCCTTGATGCTTTCCAATTTTTCTTTGACAGCTGCTTTGTCTTCATAAGACAAGAGTTTTTCAAGCTCATCTGCTTCATGGTGCCAACCTTCTCCAATAATCTCATCCAAGTAGTGAGATAGTCTTGGGTTAGCATGCATGAGCCAACGACGGAAAGTGATACCGTTTGTTTTGTTGTTGAATTTTTCTGGGTAAAGGTCGTAGAAGGCTTTCAATTCAGAGTTCTTCAAGATTTCAGTGTGGAGTGCTGCTACCCCGTTAACACTGTATCCGTAGTGGATATCCATGTGAGCCATGTGAACACGTCCGCTCTCATCGATGATTTGAACAGCTGGATCTTTGTATTCTGCTTTCACACGACGGTCCAATTCTTCGATGATTGGTACCAAGTGAGGAACCACTTCTTGCAAGAATTCAAGAGGCCATTTTTCAAGGGCTTCAGCAAGGATTGTATGGTTAGTGTAGGCAGTCATGCTACGAACGATTGAGATTGCTTCGTCAAGTTCGATACCACGAGCAGTCAAAAGACGAATCAACTCAGGGATAACCATTGATGGGTGAGTATCGTTGATTTGTACAACTGCGTAGTCAGCAAGGTCATGCAAGTTGCTTCCTTTTTCGATTGCTTCATCGATGATCAATTGCGCACCGTTTGAAACCATGAAGTATTGTTGGAAGATACGGAG
>NZ_JAJNSA010000084.1:0-10406 GCF_027497875.1 Streptococcus sp. SM3
CCTCAGCATCGACAAGTGCGGTAGCTTCAGCTTCAGCGTCAACAAGTGCGGTAGCTTCAGCTTCAGCGTCAACAAGTGCGGTAGCTTCAGCTTCAGCGTCAACAAGTGCAGTAGCCTCAGCTTCAGCATCAACGAGCGCAGTAGCTTCAGCTTCAGCGTCAACGAGTGCAGTAGCTTCAGCTTCAGCGTCAACGAGTGCGGTGGCTTCAGCTTCAGCGTCAACAAGTGCAGTAGCAAGTGCCTCAGCATCGACAAGTGCGGTAGCCTCAGCTTCAGCATCGACTAGTGCAGTAGCTTCAGCTTCAGCGTCAACCAGTGCAGTAGCAAGTGCCTCAGCATCTACTAGTGCGGTAGCAAGTGCATCAGCGTCAACAAGTGCGGTGGCTTCAGCTTCAGCGTCAACGAGTGCAGTGGCTTCAGCGTCAACAAGTGCAGTCGCTTCAGCTTCAGCGTCAACAAGCGCAGTGGCTTCAGCTTCAGCGTCAACAAGTGCGGTAGCAAGTGCCTCAGCGTCAACAAGCGCGGTGGCCTCAGCCTCAGCATCGACTAGCGCAGTAGCAAGTGCCTCAGCGTCAACAAGTGCAGTAGCAAGTGCCTCAGCATCTACTAGTGCGGTAGCAAGTGCATCAGCGTCAACAAGTGCGGTGGCTTCAGCTTCAGCGTCAACGAGTGCAGTGGCTTCAGCTTCAGCGTCAACAAGCGCAGTGGCTTCAGCTTCAGCCTCAACGAGTGCGGTAGCCTCAGCTTCAGCCTCAACGAGTGCAGTAGCCTCAGCTTCAGCATCAACGAGCGCAGTAGCCTCAGCTTCAGCGTCAACAAGTGCAGTAGCTTCAGCTTCAGCCTCAACGAGTGCGGTAGCCTCAGCTTCAGCCTCAACGAGTGCAGTAGCCTCAGCTTCAGCATCAACGAGCGCAGTAGCTTCAGCTTCAGCGTCAACGAGTGCAGTAGCTTCAGCTTCAGCGTCAACGAGTGCAGTGGCTTCAGCTTCAGCGTCAACAAGTGCAGTAGCCTCAGCTTCAGCATCAACAAGTGCGGTAGCTTCAGCTTCAGCATCAACGAGTGCGGTAGCCTCAGCTTCAGCGTCAACAAGTGCAGTAGCTTCAGCTTCAGCATCAACAAGTGCAGTAGCCTCAGCTTCAGCGTCAACTAGCGCAGTAGCAAGTGCCTCAGCGTCAACAAGTGCGGTGGCTTCAGCTTCAGCATCGACAAGTGCAGTCGCCTCAGCTTCAGCCTCAACGAGTGCGGTAGCTTCAGCCTCAGCATCGACTAGTGCGGTAGCTTCAGCTTCAGCGTCGACTAGCGCAGTAGCAAGTGCCTCAGCGTCAACAAGTGCGGTAGCCTCAGCTTCAGCGTCAACAAGTGCAGTAGCTTCAGCTTCAGCCTCAACGAGTGCGGTAGCAAGTGCATCGGCATCAACCAGTGCGGTGGCAAGTGCCTCAGCGTCAACAAGTGCGGTAGCTTCAGCTTCAGCGTCAACAAGTGCGGTAGCTTCAGCTTCAGCGTCAACAAGTGCGGTGGCTTCAGCCTCAGCATCTACTAGTGCAGTCGCTTCAGCTTCAGCGTCAACAAGTGCGGTAGCAAGTGCTTCAGCATCTACTAGCGCAGTAGCAAGTGCCTCAGCATCAACAAGTGCAGTAGCTTCAGCTTCAGCGTCAACGAGTGCGGTAGCAAGTGCCTCAGCGTCAACAAGCGCGGTGGCTTCAGCCTCAGCATCAGTGAGCACATCAGTTTCAAATTCAGCATCGACAAGTACTTCGATTTCTGTTTCAAATTCAGCAAACCATTCGAACTCACAAGTTGGAAATACTTCTGAATCAACAGGTAAATCTCAAAAAGAATTGCCAAATACAGGTACAGAAGCTTCCAAATCATCTGTACTCCTTGGAGCTTTGGCAGCTGTGACTGGTTTAGGTCTGTTTGCAAAACGCCGTAAACGTGATGATGAAGAGTAATCGGATTAAAAATACATAGAAAGTATTATTATTTCGATTTATGAAGAATCCCTTGGATGAAAAATCATCCAGGGGATTTTTTGCGTTTTAAAGGTTAAGGGAGACAGAAAAATAGCATAAAAAATGTTATAATAGTAGGAAAGGAGAACGATTACATGACTGAAAAAATTACGGTAATTGTACCAGTTTATAATGTTGAAAATTACCTAGAAAAATGTTTGGATAGTTTAATTAATCAAACATATAAAAATATTGAGATAATTGTAATCAATGATGGTTCTACAGATAATTCGGGTGAAATTTGTCAAGAGTATGCACAAAAAGATAATCGAATTGTCTATATTGAAAAAGAGAATGGTGGTTTATCAGATGCAAGAAATGTAGGTCTGGACAAGATGACTGGTTCCTATGTAACTTTCATTGATTCTGATGATTGGATAGAACAAGATTATATAGAAACTCTATATAAAAAAATAGTAGAGTATCAGGCTGATATTGCGGTTGGAAATTATTATTCTTACAATGAAGATGAGGAAACATATTATTTCCATATATATGGGGATTCCTACTATGAGAAAGTATATGACAATATTTCTATTTTTGAAAACTTATATGAATCTCAAGAAATGAAGAGTTTTGCTTTGATATCTGCTTGGGGCAAACTCTATAAAGCGAAATTGTTTGATTATCTCAGGTTTGAGAAAGGTAAACTCGGCGAAGATGGTTATTTCAATCAAAAAATGTACTTATCTGTAAATAAGGTAGTTTATTTAAATAAAGGTTTGTACGCATATCGCCAGAGAAGTGGAAGTATTACAAACACTTGGACAGAAAAGTGGATGCATGCCTTGGTTGATGCTATGTCTGAGCGTATTACTCTACTAGCTAATATGGGTTATCCACTTGAGAAGCACTTAGCAGTTTATCGTCAGATGTTGGAAGTTAGTCTCGCGAATGGTCAAGCTAGTGGCTTATCCGATACAGCAACGTATAAAGAGTTTGAAATGAAAAGAACTCTTTTAAATCAGTTATTAATACAGGAACAAAAGGAAAAGAAAGCCATTGTCCTCGCAGCAAATTATGCTTATGTAGAGCAGGTGATAACTACAATTAAGTCTATTTGTTATCATAATCGTTCGATTCGGTTTTATCTGATTAATAGTGATTTTCCTAATGAATGGTTGAAACAATTAAATAAGCGCTTGGAAAAGTTTGATTCAGAAATTATCAATTGTCGGGTAACTTCTGAGCAAATTTCACGTTACAAAACAGATATCAGTTACACTGTTTTTTTGCGTTATTTCGTGGCTGATTTCGTGAAAGAAGACAAGGCTCTTTATTTAGACTGCGATTTAGTGGTAACGAAAAATCTAGATGACTTGTTTGCTACAGATTTACAGGACTATCCTTTGGCTGCTATTCGAGATTTTGGAGGCAGAGCCTATTTTGGTCGAGAAATCTTTAATGCAGGTGTTCTCTTGATTAATAAAGCTCTTTGGAAGCAAGAGAATATAACTCAAAAGTTGATTGATTTAACCAATGAATGGCATGATAAAGTGGATCAGGCTGATCAAAGTATTTTAAATATGCTTTTTGAAAATAAATGGCTAGAACTAGATTTTGATAATAATCATATTGTCATTCATGAACGTTTCGCAAACTATCGTTTTCCAAATGGTCAAGAATATCCAGGGATCATCCATTATTTATCAGAGAGAAAGCCTTGGCAGGTACATGCTGGACAAACCTATCGTGATGTTTGGTGGTATTACCATGATATGGAATGGACAGAGTTAGGAAAAAATCATCATTTACATTCTCTTAAAAAATTGCATCTTTATTCTATTAAATTTCCGTTTTCTTGTTTGATTTATACAGCTTCAGATCAAATTGAGCAGTTGGAAACACTAATAGTGGCTTTACCAGAAGTGCAATTTAAGATTGCAGCAAGAGTTATCGTTAGTGAGAATATTTCTAGGTTAATTGTTTATCCAAATGTCACTGTCTACTCTGGAACAGTATCTTTAGAGGAATTGGATAGAGAATTGGTAGAAACTTGTCAGCTTCTTTTAGATATCAACTATGGTGAGAAGGAAGTAGAGATATTAGAGCAATTTATTTTCCAAAATAAACCAATTTTAGCCTTTGAAAATACTAAATCGTATGAAGCGAATCAAGAGATATATCAGATTGATCAAGTTTCAGAAATGATAGATAGAATAAGAGAGTTAAATAGATGAGGAAAAATACTGTGCGAGGCGATGCACTAATTTTAACTGTAAGTGATCAGATTGAACAATTAGAATATATTTTAGAAAATTTACCAGATATTTGTTTTCATATTGCAGCTCCTGTACACTTTTCTGAAAAGATAGGAGTACTGGAGTCAAAATACAATGTCCGTCTCGTGATAGTTACAACTGATCAGCAAATTGACTTTCTAGTGAATATGTGTGATTTCTTACTAGATATCAATCACTTTCAAGAAGTGGATGCTATTGTATCAAGATTTGTACAGGCTGAGAAACCTGTCTTTGCATTTGACAATACAGTCCATGGAAATCAGGGGCAGGAAGTTTTTCTGTCAAGTACACCAGATAAATTGGTTTTTAGAGTGAGAGAGTATCTGAATGAAGTCAGAGTAGGCACCAATCATCAAGAAAAAATCATCCAAGATGGGACTTGGAATGTCTTTCAAATCGATGCTACGGCCAACTTCGTTGTAGGAGATAATGTCATCTGTAGAAATTTTGAAAATTTCCATGTCTCTTCTGGTAAGGTAATACTGCATGATGGTGTCTTTATTAATAACTCTTGTAGTTTCAACTGTATGGAAAGAATCGAAATCGGTTCTGGAACTATGATGGGAGAGGGAGTTCGTTTTTACGACCATGATCATATCTACACAGCTGAGAAAATCGAAAAATGGCAGTGGACTACAGCACCAATTAGAGTTGGAAGAGATTGTTGGATAGGAAGTAATGTCACGATTTTAAAAGGAGTGACTATTGGGGATAATACCATTATCGGAGCAGGTTGTCTCATTCGAAATGATATTCCATCAAACAGTGTGGTATATAATGATGGGAATCTTTGTGTAAAAAGAAGAGATTAACCGGGAAATAGAATAAATCAAGGCTAGGTAAGTTAGTATATGGACAATGAACTAATTAGTATTGTAGTTCCAGTCTACAATGTTGAAAATTATTTGCGACAATGTTTGGACAGTATTAGTGAACAAACATATAAAAACTTTGAATGTATTTTGATTAATGATGGTTCTACTGATAACTCAAAACAAATCGCAGAAGAGTTTCTGTTGGATAGTCGTTTTCGTTATTTTGAGAAAGAAAATGGTGGAGTATCATCGGCTAGAAATTTAGGTATTGAATGTTCGGGGGGGGTGTACATTACTTTTATTGATGCAGATGATTGGGTGGATTCTGACTATTTAGAAGTCCTTTACAATGCGCTTATAGATGAGAATGCAGACATATCAGTATCTACTTATAAAAGGTTTCATATGGCGGATAATTGCTGGTATATTCATTCTTTTCAGAGGGGATATGAAAAAAGAGTATTTACAAATCAAGAATTAATTGATGAATTTATAGATTTAGATACATTTGATTATTCCTATCGTTATGTATGTGGCAAATTAGTTCGCAAATGTCTGTTAGATAAGATCGCTTTTAACGAAATGACAACCCTTGGTGAAGATATGGAATTTTGGCTAAAATTATATCTTATTTCTAACAAAGTTGTGTTCGTTAATAGAGATAGCTATATATATCGTTTAGATAATGTTGACAGACATTTTGGGTTAGAAAAAATTCGTAGTGATATTCAACAGCGATTGAATTTTATCGCATTTCTTGCAGTTAGAGGTGTAAATGTATCAAAATATGTAAAAACTTGTTTATCTTTAATTACAAGTCAAGTTGCGAGACTAAAGGAGTCACCTGAATATGATACATCTGAAACAATAAGGTGGCTTCATGAGGTTATGTTTTTACTAGAGGAGAAAAGTGAATCATAAATTGACAATGAAGTTGAATTTGGTATTGATAATACAAATACTATACAGTTATATAAAGAAATTTTTCAAAATTTATAGAATTACTAGTAGAAAGTATACTTAATCAGGATTTTAAAGTTATTAGACTTCCTGCGAAACTAAAATCCTAGTTCACGGTTGATAATGCCAGCAACCAAATTCATTCGTAATCCAAACTGTTTTCATCTATTTCGATAGGTTGTTGAAAACATTTTAAACGTTTTTACTTTGGAAAAAATATTTTCAACCTTGATTCTCTCTTTAGATAGCGCACGGTTATAGGACTGATCTTCAAGAGTTAGTGGCTTGAGTTTGCTTGAGCTTGATTTCCTCGGAGTTTGCGCTTGTGAATACATCTTCATGAGCCCTTGATAACCACTATCAGCCAAGATTTTACCAGCTTTTCCGATATTTCTGCGACTCATTTTGAACAACTTCATATCGTGGCAATAGTTCACCGTAATATCCAAGGAAACAATTCTCCCTTGGCTTGTGATAATCGCTTGAGCCTTCATAGCATGACATTTCTTTTTACCAGAAAAATTTGCTAGTTGATTTTTTTAGGACGATTGATTTTTATCTTTGTTGCATCCACAATCACCGCATCCTCAGCACTAAGTTGAGTTTGTGAAACACTTTGAATAAGAGTTGCTTCACCCCGTTGACTCCGACGGATTAAGTTGCTTTCGTGAATGCCAAAATCAGTTGCAATTTGTTCATAAGTGAGATATTCACGCATATATTGAAGAATCGCCATAAGAAGGTCTTCTAGGCTTAATTTGGGTTTTTATCCACCTTTTGCGTGTTTAAGTTGATAAGCTGTTTTTAACACCACTAACATCTCTTCAAAAGTAGTGCGCTGAACACCAACAAGGTGCTTAAATCGTGCATCAGTTAATTGTTTACTTGCTTCATAATTTGTAGCATATTTTTGTTTCGCAGGAAGTCTATTGAATTAAAGGAGAAATAAATGGTTCAAGAATTAATCAGTATTGTAGTTCCTATCTACAATGTTGAAAATTATTTGCGACAGTGTTTGGATAGTATTCAGAATCAAACTTATAAAAAGTTTGAATGCATTATGGTTAATGATGGATCCACGGATAGCTCACAACAACTAGCGGAAGAATATCTAACAGATAGTCGTTTCAAACTAATCAATCAATCTAATAAAGGTTTAAGTGGGGCTAGAAATACAGGGATTAATCATATTAGAGAAGAGTCTATTTTTGTAGCTTTTGTAGATAGTGATGATTATATTTATCCTGATTTCTTAGAAACTTTAATAGAACACATTGAAGATGATGTTGATATTATAGAAGGAATGATTGAAAATTTCCATGATGAAATAAAAGTGGATAGAGTCTGTCATAATTTTGAGAAAAAAATATTAATAACCAAGGATGACAAATTGGGAGAATTGGCATTAAATGAGCTGAGAGTTAGCGTTTTTCCAAAATTGTTTCGAAAAAGTTTATTAACAGAAGATTTTTTTCCAGAGGGGTGGATATTTGAAGATTTAGCAGTTATTCCCGAGTTGGTAAGTCATTCAGGAAAATGGATTAAATTACCAAAAGTTATCTATGCTTACAGGATTCGTCCAAATTCAATTACTACTAAAGAGTTTTCAGAAGAAAAATTAGATGTATTTAAGATATTCGGAAAGTATGACTTGTTTTTTAAAGATGAGAGTGATATAACAAAATTATTGGTTGAAAAACTAAAATATTTACATTTGAATTATCATGACATCGAATTTGTACCAGAGAATAATCAGTATAAACAGTTATACAAACAAGAAAAACAAAAACTATTATCTAAAATAGCAGATTATGAAAGTAAAGCCTTAATTAGTATTATAGTCCCAATTTATAATGTTGAGAATTATTTGAGACAGTGTTTGGATAGTATTCAGAATCAAACTTATCAGAATTTTGAGTGTTTGTTAATAAATGATGGCTCGCCAGATAACTCTGCTGATATTTGTAGAGAGTATGTTGAGAAGGATTCTCGTTTTCGTTATTTTGAAAAGGAAAATGGAGGAGTTTCTTCAGCGCGTAATCTAGGCATCGAACATTCAAAAGGGCAATATATCACCTTTATTGATTCGGATGATTGGGTGGAGTCGGATTATGTGGAGATACTTTACGATGAACTTATTAAGGAGAACGCTGACATAGCAGTTTCTACATATAAGAGGTTTGAAATGGGAGACAATTGTTGGTATGTACATGCATTTCAAAGAGGTTACGATAAAAAAGTATTTACAAATAAAAAGTTAATGGACGAGTTATTGTCTTTAGATGGTTTTGATAATTCTTATCGTTTTGTTAGTGGTAAATTAGTTCGTAGAAACTTGCTAGAAAATATTGCTTTTAATGTAGCCACTCTATATGGAGAGGATATGGAATTTTGGTTTAAAATATATATGGTATCTGATAGAGTTGTTTATGTTAATAAGGAAACTTATAATTATCGTACAGATGAGAGAATTTCAAAACATTTTACTTTAGATGCTGTTAGAAGTGATGTCCAGCAACGCTTGAACTTTATTGCCCTCCTTTCATCAAGAGGGATAGATACAAAAGGATATCTAGATGAATGTTTGAAGAAACTTCATGAAAAGAAAAAATGGCTAAAAAACGTAGAATTAGACTCGACTGAAACTATGAGATGGATTAATGAAACAATTTACTTATTGCAAGGAGATAACTAGTAAAATCGAATTGAAAAGTATTCCTATATGAAGTAATTATATTAGGATAAACACTATTAATTGATGGTCAGTCCATATTGAAACTTAATAAACTATTAGAAAGTGAAGAATAATGAAATTACATATTACCAATCTATATGGAATGGCTCGAGAAAGTACAGCAACCATTGCTCAAAATGCTGTTCAAAAGATAGCTAGTCAACTAGGATTTAGAGAGTTAGGGATTTATTTTTACCATGCATCAGCTGAAACTGTAGAAGAGAGAAGTAGAAGATTAGACGGGATTCTAGCAAGTGTTTCAATGGGAGATGTAGTGGTTTTTCAGACTCCAACTTGGAATGGTCTAGAGTTTGAAAGAGAATTTTTAAGTAAGTTGAAACTTCTCAATGTGAAAATCATAGTATTTGTTCATGATGTGATTCCCCTGATGTTTAAAGCAAATGAATTTCTGATGCAGGATTACATCAATCTTTACAACATGGCAGATAGTATCATCTTACCATCAGAAGCTATGAAAGAGAAACTACTTCAACAAGGATTGAATGTTAAAAAAATCATTTTTCAAAGAATGTGGGATCATCCTCATGATTTGGACTTACATGAACCTATATTTAAAAAAGAAATTTATTTTGCAGGAAATTTAAGTCGTTTCCCAGAATTAAAAACTTGGGAGGGTACAGTTCCGCTAACTATATTTTCAAATGAAGAACAGCTTTCTTTATCAAATCAAGTTCATATTGCAGGTTGGAAGACTGATGAGGAAATGCTTTTAGAATTATCAAAAGGTGGATTTGGACTGGTTTGGACTACACATCAAAATGAGGAACAAAATATAGATTATTACAGTATGAATGTTTCTTATAAATTGAGTACTTATTTAGCAGCAGGTATCCCCGTCATTATTCCTGCTACCTTATCTAATTCGGACTTTATAGTAGAGCAAGGATTGGGATTTGTGGTTGATAACTTAGAGGAAGCTAACCTTTTGGTGGAACAATTATCAGAGGAAGCCTATCTTCAAATGTGTAGTAGAGTGCGTTATTTTTCCTTTTTACTAAGTCAAGGTTTTTTTGCAAAACAATTTTTATTGCAAGCAGTTTTTGAATTAGGGATTAGTAACAATCAAACATCACGAGGTATTCGACTATTGACAGTTACAAATAGTCAGGATTTGGAACAAATTGAATATCTAGTAGAACAGCTTCCTGAGTGTGATTTTAGCATTGCTGCTAGAACTCTTATGGGACCACGATTGACAAACTTGGCTGAAAAAGAAAATGTCTATCTATATCCGGTCTCAGATTCAGAAAAGATTGAGGAACTATTAGACAAGACGGATCTATATTTGGATATTAACTATGGTGGGGAAGTAGATGGGGTTTTTAACCTCCTGTCAGACAAATCCATTCCTAGTTTTGCCTTTTATAAAACACAAAATGGGGAAAAAAGCCAGTATCTCTTTTCTATCAAAAATGTTGATGCTATGGTAACTGCAATTAGGAATTATGCAGAAACAAAACAATTGCCCAATAAACCATTTGATTTTGAAGTGCAGACCATAGATGAAACGCTTGATTATATTCTGGAGCATCAATCTTCAATCGCTCGATTTGGTGATGGCGAGGCTGCAATCATGCTAGGCCAATCTATTAATTATCAGAAATATGACCCTAAACTTGCA
>NZ_JAJNSA010000085.1:0-10355 GCF_027497875.1 Streptococcus sp. SM3
ATTGGTCAAGACAAAGGCGTCTTTACGGATATCGTCTTTCACCTTGAAATCATACAGGTAGCCAAGGGGACCGAAATAGCTATGCTGATCTTGCGAGGTCAACTGCAAAGCACGATGATAGGTCGCGTTTTGCGGAATCAAGATCTTCTTGGTCCGGATTTCTGGGCTCTTTAGAATCAACTGCATATTGCCCGGAAGGCTGTCGTGAAGAGGCTCTTGCCACACCAAGACGTCGCGTCCTTTGATGCCTTTATTGCCTAACTGGAGACTAATGCTAAAGGAGGTAGCCAGCGTATTGTAGACCAAACCATCTAAATCAAAACCACGATACTCTAGATAAAAGACAAAGTAATCTAAGCGATTCTTGAAAATCCGCATAGGTTGATGGTCCAAGGTCAAGATCAAATCCCCTGTTTGGTGATTTTCTGTCAAGCGCTCGGTATCCCCTTCAAAGTAAGTAGTCACCAAATACTGTCCCTGATCGCCACAAGTCGTTACAGCAATCTTACGACCGTATTGGTCATAGTGCTCAACCATGACCACTTGTCCCTTATCATCTAACCACTCTAAGCGCTCGACGATGCGTTTATAGGAAGCAGCATGGTACACAATCCGAGCTTTTTCCTGACCATAGTAGGTCACTTTTCCCGAACTGTTATCCCCAGAAACTTCCCAGAAATCAGGCACTGGAACTTCATTAAAGTAGCGACCGCGCTTCTCCCCTTTTGCTTGTCCTAAGAAATAGATAAAGGGAGATTCGACACCGTCTGGTAAGAAACCGTTTGGCTCCAAAACAACGGTCGGATGGTCAAAGCCAGACTCTTTCATGGAGTGGAGCAGGTCTTGGCTTTCACGAGAATAACTATCAAATACGTTCAGCATGTGTCACCTCTTCTATCAATTGTTCCCAAGCTTCTTCTACTCGGCTGGTCAAAAAGTCTTCTGCACGCGCATAAGATGCTTGACGCATGCTGGCTAGATCATCTTTTTTGTATAGCTGGATCATTTTTTCCGCAAAGGCAGAAGCAATCTGGTCGACCACTTGATCTGCTGAAGGCGGAATGAGATAGCCATTTTTACCTTCTGTGACAAAGGTCTGGTTGCCATAAGGAACGTCAAAACCGATAATCGGAAGACCAGAACCGATCGCCTCCATCAAGGTCAACCCAAAGCCTTCACTGGTCGACGCGGACAGGTAAACCTCATAATTCTTGTAAATTTCCTCTAGATTGGCATGCCCTTTGAGATGGATATAGTCTGCTGCCCCCAATTCATCAATTAGAGAACGCAACTTGCCTTCTTCTCCACCTTTTCCATAGATGTCAAAGGACAGCTCTGGCAATTCTTTTTTGGCGCGAACCACTGCTCGCACCAACCAGTCAATATGCTTTTCTGTCGCCAAACGAGAGGCAGTAATCATAGAAAATGGGGTGCGATTTTCGTTTTGTGGTAAGCTTGCAAGACTCCCAACTGGAATGGTATAGATAGCCGGCTGATGGTTGGTGTATTTGGCAAACTGCTCGGCCAAGATTTCTTTTTGGCGGTCAGTCGCGACAATAAAGAAGTCTACCTTATCTGCATTGGTAAATTGATACTCGTAGTAGTTATTCCACAGGATATACTGATCATCGACATTATTGGCACTGAAGTGCTCGGCATGGACGACCACACCCAGGCGAGCTTTTTGCGCTTCTTCAAAGATAGGCTGACCAATATTGGTTTCCCGATCCAAAATCACCAAATCTTGTTTGGTCAATTGAAGGTTCTGCATGAAGTAGCGGATCAATTCTTGGCGACCAACTAGGTAGCGATCTGGGAAACGATAGATTTCGCGGCCATCCGCCATCTGCATGCTGTAGGCAACCGTCCCGTCTTCATTGTAAAAACGGCGCTCAATCAAGTTGGCTTGGTTGTTCTTAGGAATGAAATACTCGGTACAATAGCGGGTATAGGAGAAATAATCCTTTCTCACCAAAATTCCTCTAGACACGTACTCGCAGCGTTCGACATAGGGACTGTTTTCTGCGCGCAGGTAGCAGGTCAAAAAGTTGTCCTGATCCTCATAAAAGAAGCGCTTGATCTTACCATCGACTTCTTCACGAGTCGGTTTTCCGGCAAATCCTGCTAAGACCTGATCAATGGTATAGGTCGTTGGCGCAATTTTTATATCTGTAAAATGGCTATAGAGCCAGATGATTTCATCATTTTTAAAACCGATATTTTCTGTTAAATGCTGGATATTATCGGCTAGGATCATATCCATAAAGACAAACTTGGCTGGTTGATGGATATTGCGTAACAACTGGGCACGGTAGGCCTGGGCATACTCAACACCACTGCTGGCCCAACCGATTCCAAGGTTGATATTGTATACTGTCATAATGTCCTCTTTTATGGGAAATGCAAGACAATTTCCCCTTTTTTATTGATTTCTACTCGACTTAGTAGGAGATTGCGGACCATTTGTTCTTTGGCCGCCTCTTTCATTCGTTCAAAGGATTGGTAGGCTTCTTGGAAAAATTCTACCAAAGGGTTTTTCTGACTGGTGTACTGACCAGAGAGCGCCATGCGCAATTGTTGCAGATAGTCTACCTGCTCGACCCAGTTTTCATCGATAGCTTTTAGGATGGCCATGCGCTGGAATTGGGCGATCACCTCATCGGTGCCTAAGATCTCATACTTAGCTTCTAACTCGCTTTTAGCAATTTCCCATAAGAAATTCTCTTTGGTTTTCTTGCTACGGAAGGTTTGGTGGGCCTTTTCCGGATCCACTTGGTAACTAACATTGTCTAACATATAGCGATAAAAAGCTACCGGTTCCTTGTATTCTTTTTTATGGGCTACACTTGAAAAGACGGAACGAAGCACTTTTTCAACGATATCATCCAAGCGTCCTTCTTGTTTGATCAAGCGGTCGCGCTCTTCGTAGACGATGGCACGCTGAATGTTCATGCTTTCCGCAAATTCTAGCGTCATCCGACGACTGGCCTGACCAGAACTTTCACTAGCATTTTGAGCCCGTTCCACCAAGTTTCTATACTTGCGCTTGGTCAGAGCTTTAGCTGAACCAATCCGCTCATCTACATCATAGTCTTGATAGGTATCCTGGATCCAGTCTGGCCCCCAATTTTTCATCAAATCGTCTTCCAAAGAGACGAAGAACTTGGTCAAACCGGGATCTCCTTGGCGACCTGAACGCCCCCGAATTTGAAGGTCAATCCGCTGGTTCATCATCCGCTCAGTCCCGACAACCACCAAGCCACCTAACTCAGCGACTCCTGGTCCTAACTTGATGTCGGTTCCCCGACCGGCCATTGAGGTCGCAACTGTCACAGCTCCTTTTCGACCTGATTCCTTAATGATCTGGGCCTCTCGAGGAGCATTGTTGGCATTGAGAAGATTGTGAGGAATCCCTTCGCGCAAAAGAAGATTCGAGTAAAGAATCGACATCTCAACGGATCCGGCAAAGACCAGAATTGGATTGCCCTTTTCGTGGACCTTCTTCACATAGTCCAAGGAAGCCACGATTTTCTCTGGCAAGGTCTGATAGATTTCATCCGGCAAATCTTTGCGGATCTTCTTGCGATTGGTTGGGATCTTGATCACTGACATGGCATAGGTATCAAGAAACTCTGCCTCAGCGACCTTCCCAGTCCCGGTCATGCCTCCCAACTTCCGAAACATCTTAAAGAGGTTTTGGTAAGTAATAGAAGCCATAGCCCGTGTTTCTTGGGTGAGCTTGAGGCCCTCTTTGGCTTCAATCGCCTGGTGGAGTCCTCCTTGGAGGCGTGTCATTTCCATCAAACGTCCTGTTGCCTGGTCTAGCAAGACAATCTCATCTTGCCCTTCGACATTGGGATGGATGACATAGTCCTTATCCTTAATAAAGTTTTTATTGGCCTGCAGGGCTAGGCTGATATGGCGGACTAAATCACGGTATTGGGGATCATAGAGATTGGGAATGGCAAGAAAAGCTTCTGCTGCATGAGCTCCCTTTCGAGTTAACCAAACCCGTTTCTTTTCTTCGTCAAACTTGAAATCCTCCCCCTCCTTGAAGGTTTGGATCAAGGTGTCAATAATCCCATAAAGGTTGGACTGAACCCGAGGAGAACCAGAAATAATCAAGGGGGTCTGAGCACTATCTAGAAGCACCGAATCAATCTCATCGACTATAGCGTAATTGAAGTCTGCCAAAAATTGGCCATCTGCTGAAGCCGTCAAGTTCTCTGTTAGATAGTCAAAGCCCAGACTGGTATTGGTCGTATAGATGACGTCTGATTGGTAAATCTCGCGTTTGACTTCTGGATCTAATTCTTCGTCCTCTGACTGTTTCAAAGGAACGCCGACGGTCAAACCTAAAAAGCGATAGACCTGTCCCATCTCTTCTGCATCCCGAGTTGCCAGATAGGTATTGGTCGTAATGACCATAACCCCTTTGCCCTCTAGGGCATTGAGATAAACAGGCATGGTCGCTGTTAAGGTTTTTCCTTCACCGGTATTCATTTCAGCGACATTGCCCTGGTGTAGGACGATCCCTCCCATGACTTGCACGTCATAAGGAAACATGCCCAAGACCCGTTTATCAGCTTCCCGCGCAACCGCAAATGCTTCTGGTAAGAGATCATCCAAGGTCTCACCCTTAGCTAGACGTTCCCGAAATTCCACAGTCTTCTCCTGTAGTTGTCGATCCGTCAAGCGGGCCATGTCATCCTTCCAGCTATTGACTTCTTTTAAGATTTTTTTGATGTTTCTTAATTTAACGTAATCCAATGTAATCCTCTTTTTTTGCAGTGATGTTCGTCTATTCGAGAACTTCTGCTCCCTCAGACGATATTGGTTGAATCGTGAAATAGTGGAAGGTAAACTCTTGCAAACCTGCACTGAGCAAGCGTACTTCATAGGCGTATGCTTGATCTGGATAGGTAAACGGCAAGCGACCTTCTGCGGTTACGCGACGGCTAACGACCTCTCCAAAGCGATCTTTGAAGACGATTTCTACCATAACGGTATGAGCCGGAGTCGCTTCCATCGTGATAACCAGTTCATAATCTTGCTCTCTTTTGAGCAGAGGCAGACTAGGAATTTGACGAGTTGCGCCAAAATTTGTCTGCGAATGCCAAGTTTTCAGCACTTGACCAGATGGCATGAGGGGGTTCTGAAACTGAACGCTTCCTTGGTCAGTCGCTTGAATGGTCGACCCCCAAAGATAATCTGCTAGAACGGTATCGCCCCAGTAGATTCGTCTGCTTTCATTTTCTTTTATTTTTATCATTGGTTTCTTCCAAAGTCTCTTTCCATGATTTCTTTGTATTGGGTCACAAACCACTCAATGATCGGACCACTCGCATCGTTGTGTCGACCGGCACGGCTAGTGCTGATAATACGAACCGGAAATTCATACAAGGCCTCTAAAATATCTGGATAAGCCTGCTGGTCATAGTCATCATCCCTCATATAGGCAAGGGCTAAAATCGTATCCTTGAAATCTGCCTGGTCAAACCGGTCCCAGAAGCGTTGATTGAGCTGACCGATCCCTTCTTGCGACACTTGACCAATGATCAACTGCATCATGTCTAGGGATGTTCCAAACTCATCTGGACGTTTAAATTTCAGGTTGGCAGCGACATCCCCCAGGTTGACAATGGGTTTTCCGACCAAGATCGCATGAGGAGAATAAAGAGCCCCATAGTAAAGGGCACCAAAGGTCCCCATGGACAAGCCTGAGAAATTCATATCTTTTGGCTCAAAGCCGAGCAAGTCCAAGTGCTGATCAATAAAGGCAGTGATTTGACTTTCCAATTCTTCTGAGCCCATATAGAAGGATCCACCTTCCAGCCTTGGGTCAGAAAAGAGAATAAAGGGACTCCCCATCGCACGCATCATCCCAAACCCTTCAAAACCTTCGGCCGGACGATACCCAGAAAAGTAAATGTTTAAAGGTGGTTTCATATCGCCAGGATGGAAATAAGCAAAAATTTCTTGGCGTTTGTGGTCCCGTAGCGTCTTAGCTCCTACGGTCATCTCTCCTAAAGGACCATGTGACAAGCGCTTATGTAGGGCTCCGATCGTAAGCGTCCCTTCTCCTTTTGCTTCCAGCGAAAAGGCTAGGTAATAAGGTTCTGCTCCATCCAATTCTAGTGGTTGCTCCATCTCTTCTTCTGAAAAGACTGCATCTTTGACCCACTCTCCCAGAGCACCAAAGCGGTAAAATTGGATCCGCAATTGCAGCTGACAGCTTGGATCTTTTTCATATTCCAACCAAAAATTGATAGGACGGCTAGCGTCATACACATAATTGTAAACCCACTGAACAATCGGCGTAAACTCTTCCCCATATGCTCCGTCAAGCTTGAGGAAATGTTGCCCCAAGACTGTTTGCTGACCAGCAAAATCAGGTCTCACCTGCAGATCACGAACTGTAAAGGCATCTCCGTATTGATTGTCGTATAAAAAGCGGTCTAAAACATAGAGAAATTGATGCTTGTTTGAGAAGTCCCAGGGTCTCGCTTGTTTAAGCCTTAAGAGGTGGGCTAATTCTTCAGAAGGTGCCTCTAGCTTACGGCTTTCGTCATAAAAAACGGTATAAGGTTGAAAATAAGTCAGGTCTTCTCCTAAAGCCAACAAATCTTCTGGATTCTCTAAAATCAAGGCTTTAAATTTAGAGATTTCCTCTTCTTCCATATAGTCTTTGAGCGATGGAAGAGCGGTGGCTTGAAAAAAGTGCCAGCCAAGTCCAGCAGGAAGTTCCATTTGATCCTGCCAGCTGCTTGAGCCGATTTGGAGAATATGGGGTATTTGTAGTTTTTTATCCATGACGTTCTTTCATCCATCCTTCCCATTTCTCGATCAAGCGTTGACCGGTGTATTCTTGGATTTTTTCGATTGAGTAGACCAAGGCTTCATTCCAAGGCTTCAATTCCAATAAGAAGTGCGTGATTGCTTTTTCTAATTCCTTGTCTCCCTTTGATAAGACATAGCCGTTTTTCAAATGATCGACATATTCTGTCTGGACGCGGTTGACCTGAGGAATCCCCGCAGAGATCCCTGCAATCTGCGTATAGAGGTTGGGCTCCTCGCTTAAATCGACAATTAAGCGAGTTTTTTCCAACTCTTGAATAATGTCATTTTCATTTGAAAAATTCTTAACCACAAAACGGTAATCCGGTGCGTCTTGTACAGACTCTTCATCAATGATTTGGTTTTCTCCAAGCCCTTCTGACTGACTTGGCGACTGAACAAGATGCAAGTCCTGCTCACTAGCAATCAATTCCTCGAGTTGCCCTTCTAATTCCTTCACCCGCTCCGGTGATCCATTGTAAAATGCAAAAACAACTTCAAATAAGGGATGTTGCGCTAAAATTTCCAGAACCTTCTTGAGCTGGCTCTTACTTGGAAGCTCGGCTTCGTTGACATAAAAGTAAATCTTGGATTCCTTGCGCTCCTGACTAGAGCCCAAACGAAGGCGGGAGTCAAAAGAGGTAATCCGGTGTGTCTTTTGAGCGAGGCTAGGGGAAAAGCCCCCAATCGCTTTTTTGGTTTTTTCACTATCTGTAATCAAGAGTTGGGCATCAATCATATCAAAATAGAGGGCAAAGTTTTCGGCAGACAAAGGCTGACGATCCCCATAGAAAGACAAGACTTTCTTGACGCTACTTGCTGTATCTTGTAAAAAGGCCAAATTTGCTGGATGAGCTGCCAAAACCAACTGATCTCGTCCTGGAACCAAGGTTGCTAGCTGCTCCTTCATTTTTTCAGCGACAACTTCTCCCATATTGGCATAGCTTTCTTTTTTGAAGGCAGGAAAGAAAGCTTCATTGACCATGACGGAGTGGTTCTCTTCAATCAACATCTCTCTCAAAACCCATTGTCCATCAAAACTCAGATACTCTTGGAAATAGGGTTTTCCCTCATTGTAGTAGATTCGACTAGAGATAAAGCCACGATCATCTAAGTACTCGATGTAGCTGATCTCGTCATTCTTATAACGGGTCAAAGAGAGAAGGTTTCCATCCACTCCCATATCAATTTTTGCTAGGTGGTGGTCCTTACGAAATGCCATCACCAAAAAGGGAGTATAGGAAAAAGTGGTCTCACTCGGCCATTCGATGTCTTGAAGCTGAACTGGGCGCATCGCCAAACTAGACGGAACCTTTTGGATCCGATCAAAAATCGAAAGCACATCTGTCTCTAACAAATCTTGGCGGTGTAAAAAATAGCGCAGTTGCGGACTATATTGAGGCAACAATAAGATCCGATTCATTTCTGCTTCTTGAAAAATACGAACTTGATTAATGGTATCATCAAATTCAATGGATTCTCGCATCCAGTACCAAGGGGTAGCTGTTTGCTGCCAGATGCGGTCCGTTCCATACCAGGCTGGTACAAAATAATACATGGTTACTCCTAGAATATTCTTGTATAACGTTGATTGACACGAAGGGCACGAATTTCTTCTCGGATATTGTAAATCATCCCGACAAACATGAGGAAGGTTCCTGGAATCATGGTCAAGCGCAAAAGATCTTTATCCCATAACAAGAGGGAAAAAGGAAGCGCCGTAAAGAGGATCAGATACAAGGTCCCAAAAACCGTCAAGCGTAGCACAATTTTATTGATATAGCGACGTGTATCTGCTCCAGGATAGACATGATCGATATACTCGGACGCCTTCATCATCTTATCTGCAATTTCTTCTCCGTTCACATTGACAAAGGCGAAAGCAAAAGAGAGAAGGGCGATCATCAGAATGTAAAGAAGAATCCAAATCGGATCTCCCATCACCAAGTGTTTGGCTAAATGAGCGGCCCACTTGGCATTGGAATCCATAGACAAGATCAACAGCATCGCGTACTGAGGAATGGACACCAAGGTCATGGCATACATGAAGGGCATCCCTCCTGCTGGGTTGAGCTTGATATCCAAAAAAGTATAACTTTTCAAATTGTTGTGGATTCCTAATTTATTGACAGGAATCTGGTACTTGGAATATTCCACCAAGACTGCCACATAGACAAAAATCAAGATAAAAATCACGCCCAGAACATAAGCGATCTCTGGTATATTATTGACACTTGAAAGGGTCTGCATCACGTCTTCTGGAAGATACATCACCATCCCAGCCATCATGATCACCACAGAACTTCCAAGCCCCAAAGCGGCATTTAGATCTGAGAGCCAAACTAGAAAGAAGGCTCCAGCTACCATAATCATAGTATTGACTGCAATGACAAGTCCGGAGTTCAACCCTGTCTTCAAGGGGAGATACATGGCCACTGCCAAGGACTGGACAATGGCGAGTGTCAAGGTCACGTACATCTTTCGCCGCTCCACAATTTCCGAGCTGGTTTTTTCAAGGTTAAAGCGTTTTGAAACGGTAAACATCCGCCACAAAATCATGGAAGACATCCACGGGGATAGACCGATCGAAAAGATCGACATTCCGCGGAGGTTTCCCCCCATCACAGCACTTGAGAGCTGTAAACCGGTTGTCGTTCCCTCATTGAGTCTCAAGGCCTTTGATAAGTCAACAAAAGGCAAGGAAATTTTACTTCCCAAAACATAAATAAAGACGAAAAATATCGTCCAACAAAATCTCTTTCCTACTTCAGATCGTTTTAACATTTCTTTTAAACTTTCTCTTACTCATTTTGACTCTTCCACCTGGGGAATAGCCTTTTAATATGTGCCTTTAGAGCATTTTATCTCAACTTATTTTACCATAATTTGCGACTTTTCCAAACTCATTTGTCACTAATATTTGATAATATTTCAAATTCCCCATTTGGTACTGTATTCAACAAAAAATCCTTCAGATGTTTATCTAAAGGATTGTTCATTGAATGTTATTCACCCAAGGCCATGATGGTATCGACGAATAATTTCTTTGTAAAATAGCCATTGCGGATCAAATAAGAAGTATATTGAGCCTTTTGGACCATTTGGGCATACGCTTCTTCTGTGCAGTCTTGAACCAGACGATTAGCTTCTTCAAGACTAGATGCTACAAAGCCAAGCCCTTTTTCTCGAATATAGTCTGCATTTGACAAATAGTCTGGCACGACTACCGGAAGACCTGCGGATAAGTAAGTCGATAATTTGTAGGAAATATTTTCTTTGTAGTAATCTCGCTCATCCTCGGGGTTCTCTGAATTTCCCCAGACCAGCCCAAAACCACCCTTAGAAAGCTCCAAAAGCAACTCTTGCTTAGTTCGCCAGCCTTCAATATGGACCTTGGAATAATCAACTCCTTCAACTGGTTCAGTATATACATGAAGGGGTGTATCATATTTCCAGTCGATGATATGAGGGAAACGCGAAGGATTTCCTGAGAAGATCAGTTTTTTCTCAAATTGCGG
>NZ_JAJNSA010000011.1:0-45435 GCF_027497875.1 Streptococcus sp. SM3
AGGCACGCTCTCACCCATTAACGGGCTCGAACTTGTTGTAGGCACACGGTTTCAGGTTCTATTTCACTCCCCTCCCGGGGTGCTTTTCACCTTTCCCTCACGGTACTGGTTCACTATCGGTCACTAGGGAGTATTTAGGGTTGGGAGATGGTCCTCCCAGATTCCGACGGGATTTCACGTGTCCCGCCGTACTCAGGATACTGCTAGGTACAAAGACTATTTTAAATACGAGGCTATTACTCTCTTTGGCTGATCTTCCCAAATCATTCTTCTATAATCTTTGAGTCCACATTGCAGTCCTACAACCCCGAAGAGTAAACTCTTCGGTTTGCCCTTCTGCCGTTTCGCTCGCCGCTACTAAGGCAATCGCTTTTGCTTTCTCTTCCTGCAGCTACTTAGATGTTTCAGTTCACTGCGTCTTCCTCCTCACATCCTTAACAGATGCGGGTAACAGGTAGTACCTGTTGGGTTCCCCCATTCGGAAATCCCTGGATCATCGCTTACTTACAGCTACCCAAGGCATATCGTCGTTTGTCACGTCCTTCTTCGGCTCCTAGTGCCAAGGCATCCACCGTGCGCCCTTATTAACTTAACCTTATTTTTCTGACCTTTCAGTCATAAACTCTTATTAATACTACAGCGTTTTCGGTTTATTTTCTTGTTACTATTTGATATAGATATTCAATTTTCAATGTGCATTACTTGGTGATCTCTCACCAATGGAGCCTAGCGGGATCGAACCGCTGACCTCCTGCGTGCAAAGCAGGCGCTCTCCCAGCTGAGCTAAGGCCCCACAAGACCTCTCAAGACTAAACAAGACCAATGCGCAGTTCCTTATCCTTAGAAAGGAGGTGATCCAGCCGCACCTTCCGATACGGCTACCTTGTTACGACTTCACCCCAATCATCTATCCCACCTTAGGCGGCTGGCTCCTTACGGTTACCTCACCGACTTCGGGTGTTACAAACTCTCGTGGTGTGACGGGCGGTGTGTACAAGGCCCGGGAACGTATTCACCGCGGCGTGCTGATCCGCGATTACTAGCGATTCCGACTTCATGTAGGCGAGTTGCAGCCTACAATCCGAACTGAGACTGGCTTTAAGAGATTAGCTTGCCGTCACCGGCTTGCGACTCGTTGTACCAGCCATTGTAGCACGTGTGTAGCCCAGGTCATAAGGGGCATGATGATTTGACGTCATCCCCACCTTCCTCCGGTTTATTACCGGCAGTCTCGCTAGAGTGCCCAACTGAATGATGGCAACTAACAATAGGGGTTGCGCTCGTTGCGGGACTTAACCCAACATCTCACGACACGAGCTGACGACAACCATGCACCACCTGTCACCTCTGTCCCGAAGGAAAACTCTATCTCTAGAGCGGTCAGAGGGATGTCAAGACCTGGTAAGGTTCTTCGCGTTGCTTCGAATTAAACCACATGCTCCACCGCTTGTGCGGGCCCCCGTCAATTCCTTTGAGTTTCAACCTTGCGGTCGTACTCCCCAGGCGGAGTGCTTAATGCGTTAGCTACGGCACTAAACCCCGGAAAGGGTCTAACACCTAGCACTCATCGTTTACGGCGTGGACTACCAGGGTATCTAATCCTGTTTGCTCCCCACGCTTTCGAGCCTCAGCGTCAGTTACAAGCCAGAGAGCCGCTTTCGCCACCGGTGTTCCTCCATATATCTACGCATTTCACCGCTACACATGGAATTCCACTCTCCCCTCTTGCACTCAAGTTAAACAGTTTCCAAAGCGTACTATGGTTAAGCCACAGCCTTTAACTTCAGACTTATCTAACCGCCTGCGCTCGCTTTACGCCCAATAAATCCGGACAACGCTCGGGACCTACGTATTACCGCGGCTGCTGGCACGTAGTTAGCCGTCCCTTTCTGGTAAGATACCGTCACAGTGTGAACTTTCCACTCTCACACTCGTTCTTCTCTTACAACAGAGCTTTACGATCCGAAAACCTTCTTCACTCACGCGGCGTTGCTCGGTCAGACTTCCGTCCATTGCCGAAGATTCCCTACTGCTGCCTCCCGTAGGAGTCTGGGCCGTGTCTCAGTCCCAGTGTGGCCGATCACCCTCTCAGGTCGGCTATGTATCGTCGCCTTGGTGAGCCGTTACCTCACCAACTAGCTAATACAACGCAGGTCCATCTGGTAGTGATGCAATTGCACCTTTTAAGCAAATGTCATGCAACATCTACTATTATGCGGTATTAGCTATCGTTTCCAATAGTTATCCCCCGCTACCAGGCAGGTTACCTACGCGTTACTCACCCGTTCGCAACTCATCCGGAGAAGCAAGCTCCTCCTTCAGCGTTCTACTTGCATGTATTAGGCACGCCGCCAGCGTTCGTCCTGAGCCAGGATCAAACTCTCATTAAAAGTTTGAGTTCTCACTCATTTCTGTCACTGACAGATTTATTGTTTTTTCATTGTTCAGTACTACAACCTTAGTTGTAGTGCCCTGCACATTGGTTCGTCTTGTTCAGTTTTCAAAGGTCTTTGTCACTTGCTTCTCTCAAGTGACAACTATATTAGTATATCACAGCTGCTTTCGCTTGTCAACACTTTTTTGAAACTTTTTTGAACTTTTTTCATCAAGTGCCTCAACCGCAACATACCATAGTCCGTACGGGATTCGAACCCGTGTTACCGCCGTGAAAAGGCGGTGTCTTAACCCCTTGACCAACGGACCAGAGTTGTTATTTTCAACTCTTACTATTATACAGGCTTTTTCTGACTTGTCAACTACTTTTTTAAACTTTTTTTATTAATTTTACAACAGCTTCCGTTCGAGCAGTGTGTGGGAACATATCAACCGACTGGATATAATGGAGATCATAGACTTCTACTAAACGTACTAAATCACGAGCCAAGGTCGAAACATTGCAAGAAATATAGACCATTTTTTCTGGTACATAGGTAAGAATAGTATCTAATAACTTATCATCCAGACCTGTACGTGGTGGATCCACAATCAGAGCATCTGCTCGGTAGCCTTCCTTGTACCAACGAGGAATAATCTCTTCTGCCGTTCCAGCTTCGTAATGTGTGTTGTCAAATCCCATTCTTTTAGCATTTCGCTTGGCATCTTCAATGGCTTCTGGAATAATATCCATACCTCTTAATGTTTTAACTTTCTTTGCGAAGGCAAATCCAATCGTTCCAACTCCACAATAAGCGTCAATCAAATGGTCTTCTTTATTAACATCCAAGGCTTTTACAGCCTCACTATAGAGGACTTCTGTTTGTTCAGGATTTAGTTGATAGAATGCTCGAGGAGATAGTGAAAATTCATAATCGAGTACACCTTCTTGAATACTCTCTTGTCCCCAGATAATCTCTGTCTTTTCACCATAAATCTCACTGGTTTTAGCTGTATTGGTATTAACAGCTACTGTCACAACTTCTGGAAAATCTTTAATTAAATCTTTTACCAGCAGGGTTAAATTAAGCTGACGATTTATAACAATAATAATCTGAACCTGTCCAGTCTTTCTTGCTCGTCGGACCATTATAGTTCTAACACCTAGAACTTTTCTCTCATCCGTGATTGGAATCTGGTGATAAGTAAGTAATTCTGCTAGACGATTAGCAATCACTTGGGTTTCCTTGTCTTGTACCAGGCAGTCTTTCAACTCTACTAAATAGTGAGAGCTTTGTGCATATAAGCCCGCCTTGACCTGATTTTTAAATTTTCGAGTCTGAAATTGTAACTTAGCACGATAGTACTTGGGTTCCTGCATTCCAATCGTCGGGCGGATTTCATAGTTTTCATATCCTGCAGGAGCAAATTTTTTCAGCGCTTGGTGAAGTAAGTCCGTCTTGAACTCCAGCTGCTTATCATAATGCAGGTGCATGATTTGGCAGCCTCCACATTCATTGTAAATAGTACAAGCCGGCACAACTCGAAATTTAGACTTCTTGTTGACCTTCAGTAATTTTGCCTCAACAAAGTTACGTTTAATAGAAGTAATCTGACAATAGATATCTTCTCCTTTGAGAGCACCAGGCACAAAGACTAATGTTTTTTGATAAAAGCCGATTCCCTCACCATTAATTCCCATGCGCTTAATTTTTAATGGTATTTTTTGTTTCACTTTCAGATTCATACCCCTATCTTATCACATTTTGAGTTATAATAGAACTATGAAAATCACAAAACTTGAAAAGAAAAAAAGACTCTATCTGATGGAGCTTGATAATGGCGACAAATGCTACATTACTGAAGATACTATTGTTCGTTTTATGTTATCGAGAGATAAGGTGATAGGTGAAGAAGAATTAAAAGAAATTCAGGACTTTGCTCAATTTTCTTATGGTAAGAATCTAGCCCTCTACCACCTATCCTTTAAAGCGCGCACTGAAAAAGAAGTCAGAGAATATCTAAAAAAATACGATATTGATGAAAACATAGCTTCTAAAGTTATTATTAATCTTAAAGAAGATAAGTGGATTAATGATGATCAGTACGCTTATGCTATCATCAATGCCAATCAACTTTCAGGAGATAAGGGGCCTTATGTACTGATTCAGAAATTAGCACAAAAAGGAATTTCAAAAGCTACTATAGAAGAGATTCTGAAAGAATTTGATTTTTCGGAAGTTGCTCAACGTGTAGCTAATAAACTATTGAAAAAATATGAGGGAAAACTTCCAGCTCGTGCCTTGCAAGATAAGATTATCCAGAACTTGACTAACAAGGGCTTCTCTTACTCTGATGCTAAAGTTGCTTTTGACGAGTTGGAGAGTCAAGTTGACCAAGAAACGACTCAGGAACTCATCTTTAAGGAACTTGATAAGCAATATATTAAATATGCCCGAAAGTATGAAGGATACGAACTTAAACAGCGTTTAACCCAAGTTTTAGCACGAAAGGGCTATGATTTTTCGGATATAGCAAGCGCTCTCAGAGAATATCTTTAATATTTTCATGTAAAATTCACAGATTTTAGGCAATTTTATGGTACAATAGTAAACGATAAACTTATAAATTGTAGAAAGTTGGTTAGTTATGAAGCTTCCAAAAGAAGGCGACTTTATTACAATTCAAAGTTATAAGCATGATGGGAGTCTCCACCGAACTTGGCGGGACACCATGGTACTAAAAACAACAGAAAACGCCATTATTGGTGTCAACGATCATACACTGGTTACCGAAAGTGATGGTCGTCGTTGGGTCACTCGAGAACCGGCTATTGTTTACTTTCACAAGAAATATTGGTTTAATATCATTGCCATGATTCGTGATAATGGGATTTCCTACTATTGCAATATGGCTAGCCCCTACTATCTGGATGAAGAAGCACTGAAGTATATTGATTACGATTTAGATGTTAAAATTTTTACAGATGGGGAAAAACGTCTCTTGGACGTTGAGGAGTATGAGCGTCACAAACGCAAAATGAATTATTCTGATGATTTGGACTATATTTTAAAAGAACATGTCAAAATTCTTGTTGATTGGATTAACAATGGACGTGGTCCTTTCTCAGAAGCCTATGTAAACATTTGGTACAAGCGCTATGTAGAACTAAAGAATCGGTAAAGTTGTCAAACTGGGGTTAAGACCCCGGTTTTTTTATTTTAAAAACCCAGCTTTACAGCTGGGGTGATTTCTATATATCTAATTTCGTAACAGTAAATTTGATGTGGGAATAGTCTTTTTCAACATCCTTATCCAGCAAGAAAGCTGTAGCATCTTTCTTAACCTGAACCAGGTCAATATTCTGAGCTTGGGCTGCATAGACACAACCACAATAACATTGACGGTAAATGTCATACTCTTCACACATCTCTACCGAACGTTTGTAGCCTTGATTTTTCTTGAAATCACTTGGAAGATAGTGGGTTGTATAAATTTTTTGCACATCGATTCCGATACTATTAATGGTTTGAGAATTCTTATGAGGACTGATGGTCAAGGCTGAGCCAAAGTAGTCAAAGCCCAAGTCCATAGCCACTTGAGCTGTCTTATCCAGTCGGTAGTCAAAGCAAACCTTGCAACGGTCGCCACCTTCAGGCTCTTCTTCCAAACCTCTGACTAACTTACGATATTCATTTGGTTCGTAGGGAGCTTCTAGATACTGGACCGTATTTCCTGTCCTCTCATTGAAATCACTGACAAATTTCTTGGTGACGTAAGCCCGCTTATGGTATTCTGCCTTGGGATGGATATTGGAATTAGCAAAATAGATAGTCACATCTGCATACTTGGTCAAATATTCTAGTGTATAGGTACTACAAGGGGCACAGCAAACATGCATGAGAATGGTTGGCCGTTGCTCATTTTTCTCCCATACTTGTACCATCTTCTGCATGACACGGTCATAATTAATCTTCTGATTGGGGTTCATCTTGCTCAGAATTTCTTCTACATCGATCATGTTCTTCTCCTTTTTCTAGTCTTATTTTATCATATAAGTTAGGAGAGCTCAAATCAATTTAGAAGTGAATATCATAAAAAGGAGGAATAGACATTCCCTCCTTTTGTGTTTTTTATAAGTTGTTTTCTATAGAAAGCTTACATCATGCCACCCATCATACTTGGATCCATTGCTGGAGCTGGGGCCACTGGTTCTGGTTTATTGGCTACGACTGCTTCCGTAGTCAAAATCAAACTAGCTACAGATGCTGCATTTTGTAGAGCTGAACGACTCACTTTAACTGGGTCGATGATTCCCTCTTCAATCATGTTAACCCACTCTCCAGTTGCTGCGTTGAAGCCTGTACCAAGCTCAGCATTTTTCAAGCGATCGATAACGATTGAACCTTCAAATCCTGCATTGTGGGCAATTTGACGGACTGGTTCTTCCAATGCACGGAGAACAATATTGCGACCTGTTGCTTCGTCTCCTGTCAATTCCAAATCAGCCACGGCTGGGATAACATTTACAAGGGCTGTTCCACCACCTGCAACGATTCCTTCTTCAACAGCTGCACGAGTAGCGTTGAGGGCATCTTCAATGCGGAGTTTCATTTCTTTCAACTCAGTTTCAGTTGCAGCGCCGACCTTGATAACCGCTACACCACCTGACAATTTCGCCAAGCGTTCTTGTAATTTTTCACGGTCAAATTCAGAAGTTGTGGTTTCGATTTGAGACTTGATAACTGCAACACGGTGAGAAATGGCTTCAGGATTTCCAGCACCTTCTACGATAACAGTGCTATCTTTGTCTACAGTTACTCTCGCTGCTTGGCCAAGCGCTTCAATTGTCGCATCTTTCAACTCAAGACCAAGGTCTTCTGTGATAACTGTTCCACCTGTCAAGATGGCGATATCTTCGAGCATGGCTTTACGACGATCACCAAAACCAGGTGCCTTAACTGCTACTACGTTGAAGGTCCCACGAATCTTGTTCAAAACAAGAGTTGGAAGGGCTTCGCCATCCACATCATCCGCAATAATCAAGAGTGGACGATTGCTTTGGAGAATACTTTCTAGAAGTGGCAAGATTTCTTGGATATTTGAAATCTTCTTATCAGTAATCAAAATGTATGGATTTTCAAGATCAGCCACCATTTTTTCGCTATCTGTCACCATGTACTGTGAAAGGTAACCACGGTCAAACTGCATTCCTTCTACGACTTCAAGCTCTGTTTCCATACCACGTGACTCTTCAATGGTGATGACTCCGTCTTTACCAACTTTTTCCATGGCTTCAGAAATGTATTCACCGACTTTTTCAGAACGAGAAGATACGGCAGCAACCTGAGCGATGGCTTCTTTATTGGCAACAGGGATAGCGTTGTTTTTCAAGGCTTCAACTGCTGCAGCAACTGCTGTTTCAATCCCACGACGAATACCGATTGGATTTGCACCTGCTGTGACGTTTTTGATGCCTTCACGGACGATTGCTTGAGTCAAGACAGTTGCAGTTGTCGTTCCGTCACCTGCGATATCATTGGTTTTTGAAGCTACTTCTGATACCAATTTGGCACCCATATTTTCAAAATGGTCTTCCAACTCGATTTCTTTGGCAATGGTCACACCATCATTGGTAATCAAGGGTGAGCCAAATGATTTTTCTAACACAACGTTACGACCTTTTGGTCCCAAGGTTACTTTAACAGTATCTGCAAGGATATCGACACCACGGACCATAGCTGAACGAGCATCAGATGAAAATTTAATTTCTTTTGACATACTTACTTTCTCCTTCTATTCTTCAATGATTGCCAAGATGTTAGCTTCGCCTACGATGATATACTTTTCATCGCCATCTTTGACATCAAGACCTGCGTGAGCTTCAACTAAGACACGATCTCCAGCTTTAACACTTGGAGCAACCAAGTCACCGTTCAAGGTACGAACACCTTGTCCAGTAGCTACAACTTGGGCTGTTTTTGTTTTTTCTTGAGCTGAGCCTGCAAGGACAAAGCCTCCAACAGTTTGTTCTTTTTCTTCGATTTTCAAGACCACACGGTCTCCTAATGGTTTCAACATCTGATTTCCTCCATAATGAGATAGATAGTATTAGCACTCTTTATACCTGAGTGCTAAACCATAGTTCTATTGTATCACTTGGTCAGAAATAATCAAGAAAAAAGTCTGACTTTCTAAAGATAAAAAGCCTGAGAGCAACTCAGACTTTTTAATGCTTAAAATGGCAATTCTTCCTCTTCCAAGACCAAATCCGCCAAATCTTGGCCTGCATTATTTTCACGCATGGCACGTTGGGCACGACTTTCCAAGAGTTGGAACCCTGTTACGAGAATTTCGGTCACGTAGTTCATCTGACCATTTTTCTCAAAACGACGGGTACGAAGTTCTCCATCCACTGAAATGAGACTTCCTTTAGTTGCGTAGCTGGCCAAGCTTTCTGCTAGTCTGCCCCATAGAACCATATTGACAAAGTCAGCTTCACGCTCCCCATTTTGGTCTTTGTAACGACGGTTCACAGCGATAGTTGCTCGCGCTACTGACTTGTCATTGTTGGTTTTGTGCAATTCTGGTGTAGACGTTAAACGTCCAATTAAGATAACTTTATTATACATATTTTCTTCCTCCTACTTATCTATTCGTAGGAAATCAAAAAAAGTTACAGAAATTTGTAACTTTTCGAGGAAATTTTTTACTTTTTATAAACCATGAAACCTGTCGCCTGTTGATTTGCCATAATGGTCATATCTGTAATCTGAACACGACGAGGTTGACTAGTCACATAGACTACTGTGTCTGCAATATCTTGAGCTTGCAAGGCTTCTATTCCTTGGTAAACGGACGCAGCTCGTTCTTTATCACCATGAAAACGAACTGTAGAAAAATCTGTTTCGACAATTCCAGGCTGAATGGTGGTCACCTTGATATCCGTCGCAATGGTATCAATTCGCAGTCCATCTGAAAAGGTCTTAACTGCCGCCTTGGTGGCTGAGTAAACAGCTGCACCCGCATAGGCATAAATTCCTGCAGTTGACCCCATATTGATAATATGACCCTGATTGGCTTTTACCATTGCTGGCAAGAAACAGCGAGTGACTGCCATCAAACCTTTGACATTGGTATCCAACATGGTCAGCATATCCAACTCTTCATAGTCCTGATAAGGTGCTAAATCTAGAGCCAGTCCGGCATTATTGACCAAGATGTCTATCCGACCTATCGTTTCTAAAATATCAGAGCAGACAGTCTTTACCATGTCCATATCCGTCACATCCAGTGGAAAAGTCCAAACTGTTTGATTTGGGAAGGATTCTGCAAACTCCGACTTGAGGACTCCTAATCTATCTATCCGTCGTCCTGTTAGAACAACATTCTCCCCCTGCTCCAGATAAGCACGCGCAATTGCTTCACCGATTCCTGATGTCGCCCCTGTAATCACAACATTTTTTGCCATCTTATTTCCTTCTAGCTGGTCTATCAGATACCGACAACTTCCTATGCAGTCCAGTGTTTCACTGGGTCAAATGGAGTTCCGACAACTTGGTCTTCTGATAATTCAATAATACCACGTTTTTGCGGAGCATTTGGCAGATGCAATTCACGAGGGCTACACATCATGCCAAAACTCTTTTCACCACGAAGTTCACCTGGGAAAATGAGATTCCCTTTTGGCATCATTGCTCCAGGAAGAGCCACAATGGTTTTCAACCCCACACGCGCATTAGGTGCTCCAGCAACAATTTGCACTGTCTTGTCACTTGCGACTGCAACTTGGCAGATGTTAAGGTGGTCACTATCTGGATGAGCTACCATCTCGACAATTTCACCAACAACAAACTTAGGCTCCTTGTCATTGACAATTTCTTCTTCAAAAGCTTCCGTTTGTAATTCTTGGTTCAAACGATCGACTTGCTCATCTGTCAAAAAGACTTGACCGCGCTCTGCAATTTCAAACAAACTTGAAACTTCGAAAATATTCCACGCCACTGTTTCCCCATTATCTTTGAGAAAAACACGGGCTACCTTGCCTTTGCGCTCCACGTCCAACTTGGCATCTCCGCTGTTTTTCACGATGATCATAAGGACATCACCGACATGTTCTTTATTATATGTAAAAATCATTGTTTCCTTTTTCTCCTATTTTAGTCCTGCTAAAAAGTCGTTAATTTGTTGCTTGCTTTTACGGTCGCGATTGACAAAACGGCCGATTTCCTTGTCCTTTTCTAGAACAACAAGGCTAGGAATGCCGTAAACATCCCAGAGTTTAGCTAGATCCATGTACTGGTCTCGGTCCACTCGAATAAAGGTGAACTCTGGATTGGTCTCCTCAATTTCTGGCAAGGCAGGATAGATATAACGACAATCACCACACCAGTCTGCTACAAAAAGAAAGACCTTCTTGCCATCTTTTTCTACTAAGGATGCTAATTCTTCTAAACTTGCTGGTTGTATCATAAGACTTCCTCCTCATAGACTAGGTCTTCGTTTTCATAGACAAAGGTATAATGACGGCCATCCTCAAAAATGACGCCACCAACCAAGCACTCTAGACTGCTTTCATAAACTTGAACATAGAGGGTCGCAATTTCCCCCATGTCTGAAAAATGGTCTCGCACAATCGCTGTCAACTCTTCCTGAGTCTTCACGAGCTTACGGTCATCTGCAACTTTTTTCGTAGCAAGGGCAAGGCTTCCAATACCTAGCAGAGCCAAGCCTGCCATCAACATTTTTTTAGCTTTCATACCATTCATTTTAACACAAAAAAGGCTTTAGGACAAATGAGGAAGCAGCAGAAAAGCAAGTAAAAAACCTCTGAGATTCTTCTCAAAGGTTATAATCTAGCTAATTGCTATTCTCAACCGCTGCAGTAATAAAGGCAGTGTAGAGTTCTTCTGGACGATTTGGACGGCTTGACAGTTCAGGGTGATACTGACACGCTACAAAGAATTTATTTTCAGGAATTTCCACAATTTCTACTAAACGATTATCTGGAGAAACTCCTGAGAAGACAAAGCCTGCTGCCTCAAACGGCTCACGGAAGGCATTGTTAAACTCATAACGGTGACGGTGGCGGCGTTGCACCACTTCTTGATTGTGATAAGCAGCCGCAGCCTTAGAGCCACGTTTCAACTTAGATGGATAAAGTCCCAAACGAAGGGTTCCACCCATATCCTCAACATCAATCTGATCACGCATGATATCAATGATAGGGTATTTTGTTTCTGGTGCAAGCTCTGCAGAATTAGCACCTTCAAGACCTAAAACGTGACGAGCAAACTCGATACAAGTCAACTGCATTCCCAAGCAGACACCCAACATTGGAACATCATTCTCACGCGCATAGCGAATGGCTTGGATTTTCCCTTCAGTACCACGTTGACCAAAACCACCTGGTACGATGATTCCATCTGCATCAGACAAGAGTTCCGCCACATTCTCTGCTGTCACATCATTGGCATTGATCCAATTGATTTTAACTTCTGCGTCATTGGCATAACCAGAGTGTTTCAAGGCTTCAACCACAGAAATGTAGGCATCTTGCAACTCCACATACTTACCAACAAGGGAAATCTTAACTTGTTTCTTGAGGTTCATGACCTTGTCCACCATGGCTGACCATTCTGTCATATCCGCTGCCGGTGCGTCTAATTTCAAATGGTCACAGACAATTTGGTCCATACCTTGTGCCTGCAAGTTCAGTGGAATTTGATAAAGGTGTTCAACATCCAACGATTCGATAACGGCTTCTGGTGCTACGTCACAGAACTGTGCTAGTTTATTTTTAATGCCCTGACCAGCTGGCTCTTCTGTACGAATAACCAACATATTTGGCTGGATTCCCAATCCACGCAATTCTTTTACAGAGTGTTGAGTTGGTTTGGTCTTCATTTCACCAGCAGCCTTGAGATAAGGAAGCAAGGTTGTATGGATGTACATAACATTATCCGCACCCACATCTGCCTTCATCTGACGAAGGGCCTCTAAGAATGGCAAGGACTCGATATCTCCTACTGTTCCACCAACCTCTGTAATAATGACATCAGAGTCGGTCGTTAGAGCGGCACGCTTGATTTTTTCTTTCAAAGCATCTGTAATATGAGGAATGACTTGAACAGTTGCCCCAAGGTATTCTCCACGACGTTCCTTACGAAGAACTTCACTGTAAATTTTACCAGTTGTCACGTTGGAATATTTGTTAAGATTGATATCGATGAAACGTTCATAGTGACCCAAGTCCAAATCTGTCTCAGCTCCGTCATCTGTCACAAAAACTTCCCCGTGCTGGTAAGGACTCATGGTTCCCGGATCGATATTGATATAAGGGTCAAACTTTTGAATGGTTACTTTGAGACCACGATTTTTCAAGAGACGGCCCAAACTCGCTGCAACAATCCCTTTCCCAATAGACGATACCACACCACCAGTTACAAAAATATATTTCGTAGACATAGATTCCTCTTTCTAAAATACTCAAGGTCTTGTCAACTACAAGGGGACATAGAAAACAAGACCCTACTAATAAGAATAATCTGGAACGACTGCACCAGATTCACAACCAAAATACAAGAAGATAACTTCTTGAAAAACAAAAATAGCTCCCTAAGAACTAGGGAGCCCCGACCTCTAAAAGAGGTGCCCGAACAATATGATACCTAAAAATAGGATAATTGTCAATAGCTAACTTTTATTCCTCGACGTTTTCAGAATCATCGTCTGAAAACTCATCGTCTTCTTCGTTGAGATCCACGTCTTCACCCAAGTCATCTGGGGCGATTTCGTTGATTTCTGCATCGTAAGCTTCCACTTCGTTTTTCTCATCATCTGGATTTTCATCATCGTATGAAAGTGCTGGATCTGCTTCGTATGCATCTTCGTCTTCTGGATCATCTGCATTGTAGTCAATGGCATCTGAATCACCATCCATGAAGGCATTGACACGTTTTTTCTTAGCTTTTGGTGCTACTTCATCGTCGTCATTTTCTTCAAGAGCGATGATTTCTTCATCGATTTCGTCCACACCATACCATGAACGAAGACCCCATTTGTTGTCTCCAAGTGAGATGAAGCTACCGTCAAAGTTCAACTCTGTGTAGAACAAAGGCAAGGCTTCACGGATATCGCTGTTTGATGTTCCAAGGTAGTTTTGAATTTCGTTTACAAGATCGCTAAAATGCATCTCATGGTCGCGACCACGAAGTTCCAAGATAGCACGCGCCACCTCAATCATAGATAGTTCACTTTTTTCTTGCCCAGCAAATACTTCTAATTCCAAAGCGTTTCTCCTCATTTATACTACTATTGCCAGAGCGAACAGACTCTGACCTCATTTTATCATTTACTCTTTATTTTACGATAATTTTGCGGAATAGTCAAAGGTTAAGGGGGAGAAAGTGATTCATATTACTCCTAAATAAATCGTAAGAGTATTTTTTAGAACAGTTATCTTATTTTTTTAAAATTAATAGTGATTTTTCCCCAAAAATTCTATTATTCTCTTTTTCAAAGATAGCAACTCGCGGCGCTCCTTATCTAAACTACTTTCCATTATTCTAATTTCTGGGTCTTTAAGTGAACAAATATAATATCCTTCCTGCTCTGTGAACCCCTCTTCCACATGAGCAAGAGAATTCCTCTTATCTATCAAAGCTGACCAGTCTGATTTTAATTTCTCATAATCTCTTTTATTTCTAGGCGATAAATTAGTTCTATTCAGTCTGACCCTTTCTCTAAAAAAATCTTCAAATAATTTTCTATAAGAGTGATCTGGATTATCGTCGCTTAATTTTTCTCGTAACAAATGCTCTATCTCTGCATTTTCGCACATGAATCTCCCACGAATTGCATTTAATTCGTCCCAGCGACAAAGAATAACATTAATCGCATCCTCAAAATGTTTTTCCTCTAAACTATCAGAAACTGAAAAAAAGGTGAAATTTGAAAAAATATCTAGATTTTTATGCTTTAGAATATTGATAACATCTGATTTTATAGTGTTATAATTATTAGAATACAAAATAACAAATTGTTTGAAACCATTTCTATTTCTTATTTCTTCAAGATAATTTAAACCTGTTTCAGATGCATCTAAGTTAAAATCTGAAATAAAAAAATCATATCTCTTAGCTGAAACCAACTCTTTTCTTGCATCTTCAAATGTTTTAAACTCTTTAATTTGTGCCTTATAGCCTTTATCTTTTAAGATATCCTCTACAAGATCTTTTCTATAAGTATGGGCATCCATGGTTAAATCATCCTCCAACCACAGAATATTTATTTCTTGTCTCAATTTAAACCTCGCTAAACTCAATTTGAAAATCAACTATGTTATTATTTAGTTGGTGAACTGATATCTTCCAATTAAAATCCTTACAAATTTGCTGGCAAATATACATACCTAGCCCGGTTCCTCTCCGCTTTGATGTTACTCCAATGTTAAATATATTTTCAATAGGATCAATATCAATTGGGCCTGTATCTGAAGTAAAGTGCATTATTTTATTATCTTCATTGAAGAAAATATGTAGTTCTTTTGCATTGCGTTCCTGGGCATTAATTATTAAGTTATCAAGTAGAGTACCAAAATCATAAACATTTATGTTTTGATACAGTTTTCCAACTCCTAAGCTAACCTTTACATTCACTGTATCATCGATTAGATTGTCTACATAGCTCTTTAAGTATGACTTCAATTCTATATTTTCAAGGTTACTAAAAGATTCAAAATTTAATCGTAATATTTGTTTTTTTATTGAAGATAGTTTATCAGAAGTTCTTCTAATTTTATAGATTGAATTTGAAAATTTTTCGTACTCTTCTGGTGTCATAAGCCGAATCATTTTCTGTAGAGTAGCTGTTAGCTCTTTACCTGCTTTTCCTAATTCATGGAAAAGCATATCTTGACGCGCCGGTTTTTCATTTGAGATTAATTTCTCCTTAATCTCAATTTCATTTTTTAATCTACTATTTTCTCTATCAATTCTTTGATTTTCTTTTTTTACTTCTTGATTCTCTTTTCTTAACTCGACAGTAGCCTGTTTCAAACTCTTTTGAATTTCTTTTTTTTCAGAGGAGCTTGTATTCATATCATCGAGAAGTTCAAATTTTTTTTCTAGTGGTTGTGCGATTTTTGGGAGTTCATAAACTCTTGGAGCTACAGTAAACTTATACTTTTTAAATCTTTGAATTAGCTTTTGGATCGCATCATTGTCATCCGTTTCAATATCATCAATATCACTACTTCCAAACCTTGTCAATTGCATATAGGATTCTAATGGTCTGTGAACAAGTTCCATATATACTTTTTCAAATTCTATAGTATAAGAATTAGTAACAAATCCTCTATCACGAGATGTAACTTCATTAAAATGATTTTCAGAATCTGTTATGTTAATCCAGCCTAGCAATTCCCTATGTCCTAAATATCGATTAAAACCTTGTGTTTTACGTAGATTTAGACCAAAGGCATCAAAATCAACTTCTCCATATGGGAAAATTCTAAAATTATTCTTATACAAGAAAATAGACCCATAGTTTTTTGGTATTGTTTTCATTATTCTTGTAAAATTGTTCTTTGCCACATTATTCAAATAATAAATTTTAAAATAAATATTTTTTAAAATTGTTTCATTCTCAAATTTAAAAGAATAAATTATCTTTTCTTGATCGTATAGAGTGATACTAACTTCCTTTTCTTTTATTTCACACTCAATATAAATTGTTTTTTTATCTAATACTGAAGCAACATTATTACTAATATACTCATCCAACTCAGCAATTCCTGAGGAGGATGAAATATACTTAACATTAATTTTTATTTTACCGTCATCTACAAACGGGTTTACAAGTCTTTGAAGCGCTGCTATAACTTTATTAACTCTATCTAAGTCCCAAGTATCTCTCAAATTAGAGATATTTAAAATAGTCCCTGATTTTTGAATGAAACTGTTTTCTACTGCCTCTAAGCTAGTATATGTGACATCTAACTCTTCAAATTTTGTTAGAGAATCCTTTTCGAATTCACCCCAGTCAATTTCCAATTTACTAACTTCATCATCTTTATGACTAATAAGCTTAAGTTTAGTCCCTAATCTATCACAAGAAAAACGACCTATTCCTTTGGACCCAGCATATACCTTATCACTATCTTTTTTTTCTGAATGAGCAACGAACAACCATTTATTTTCAATATCATTACGATTCATTCCCTTACCGTTATCTTGAATGATAATGTAATTTTCATAACTGTTTATAATAAGACTTATTTCTGTTGCATCAGCATCATAACCATTTTTTACCAACTCAAAGATAGCTACTAACTCGTTTGTAATAAGGTCTTTACCAATTATGTCCTTTAAACCCGAACTCACTTTAAAGTGTAATTTTTCTTCCATCTTAACTCCTTATTCAGAGATTTTCAAAATAACTTCTCCAACTTGTTCTGCAAACAAAGGCGGTACTGCGTTAGCGACTTGAGTATATCGAGGAACATCCATTTTTCGTCGTTCACCACCTGTAGTATACGGTCCTTTGAATTCATAATCGTCTGGAAAACTTTGGATTCTAGCGTGTTCTCTAACTGTCATTATTCTAGGTTCATCATAATGTATATAATCATCTGGAATAGAAGTAATCGTATTACAAATTGAATTTTTCTTTAAAGGAGTTACTCCACGCTTCTTTAAACCTTCAACCAGATTCATAGACGGCGTAATTCGTATACTTTTCTCGGAAGCAGTCATTAAACGTTTAAATACATCTATTGTTGCACTTTTATGTTTCGCGAATCGATGACTATCGGGGAATGCGCCTCGTTCAATGTTATTTCTCATTAATTTTTGATATGCTGAAGTTGCTCGACCATACTTCCCATTTTTAAATGCCTTAGTGTCTTTACTATCAACTTCTCCATGACTTTTTTTCAAGTCATTAATAGCTTGAGAAATTGTAATTGGTATTTTTAGTCCTCTATCCCTCAAAAAACAATCTTTATTTTTCAATAATTCGTCAAAAAATATCTCATAGGCCCCATTTTTTGATGCAAATAGAATGAACCGTTTCCTATTTTGAGGAACACCGTATTCTGACATAGTAACAATCTTATATTCTAAGTTATATCCTAATTCATGTAATTCCGAAACAAGAATATCAGAATATTTTTGTTTATCCTTATGATCCTTAAACCCTACAGTAAATCCTTGAACATTTTCAAAAAATAACATAGTCGGTTGAACTAATTTGATAAACTCAATATACGAATGCATTAATTGATTTCTGATATCATCATTTTTTCTCTTGCCTGCCATGGAAAATCCTTGACATGGTGGACCACCTACAACTAAATCAATGGAACCATTTAATGTAGCAAGTTCCTTACTATGAACTTCTAGAAGTTCATTTATATCCCAATTTTTCATTTCAAGCCAGTTCGGCCATGAAAAATGTTTTTTTCTTTCAATTAAATTATATTTTAAAGTACTAAAAGCATCTTTATTTCTTTCAACTGCAAATATCCCACGCAAACCAGCATTATAAAGCCCTAAGGATAAACCACCAGACCCTGCAAATAAATCTATGTATTTCATGATTTCTCTTTCAGTCATTAAAATTTATTATTACAATTTTATCACAAATTAAAGCAAAAAACACGGCTCATCACCGTGTTTCTGTGTTTATTTAACGAGTTTCTTCATCTCATCAATACGTGCTACGGTCGCATCGTATTTAGCTTGGTAATCGGCTTGTTTGTCGCGTTCTTTTTGGACGACTTCTGGTTTGGCGTTGGCTACGAAGCGTTCGTTAGAGAGCTTCTTGCCGACCATGTCCAGTTCTTTTTGCCATTTAGCCAGTTCCTTGTCGAGACGAGTGAGTTCTTCTTCGACATTGAGGAGGTCAGCCAGTGGCAAGTAGATTTCTGCTCCTGTGATGACGCTTGACATAGCCAGTTCAGGCGCAGGGATAGTTGATGCGATTTCCAAGTGTTCTGGATTTGTGAAGCGTTTGATGTAGTTAACATTGCTATTAAAGAAGGCTTCCAAATCGCTATCGCTTGTCTTAACAAGGATAGTGATTGGCTTGCTTGGGGCTACGTTTACTTCAGCACGCGCATTACGAACGGCACGGATCAAGTCTTTGAGACTCTCTACACCTGTGTGAGCAGCTAGGTCTTCAAAGGCTGGATTGACAGTTGGGTAAGCCGCTGTAACGATAGAGCCTTCTGAGATTTGTCCAAAGATTTCCTCTGTCACAAATGGCATGATTGGGTGGAGGAGACGAAGGATCTTGTCCAAAGTGTAAAGGAGAACAGAACGTGTGATAACTTTCTCTTCTTCGTTGTCGCTGTAAAGGACTTCCTTAGTCAACTCAACGTACCAGTCCGCAAACTCATCCCAGATGAAGTTGTAGAGGATATGTCCAGCGACACCAAACTCAAACTTATCAAAGTTGGCAGTCGCTTTTCCGATCGTTTCATTGAGGTTGTGGAGAATCCAGCGATCAGTGACATTTCCAGCTTCCTTGTTGACCACTTTTTCGACATTGGCAGTTGCTTGCTCAAGGGTCAAACCTTCATTGTTCATGAGGATGTAGCGAGAGATGTTCCAGATTTTGTTAATGAAGTTCCATGAAGCATCCATTTTCTCGTAAGAGAAGCGCACGTCTTGTCCTGGTGCAGAACCGTTTGAAAGGAACCAACGAAGGGCATCAGCACCATATTTCTCAATAACATCCATTGGGTCAATTCCGTTTCCGAGAGATTTAGACATCTTGCATCCTTGCTCGTCACGGATGAGACCGTGGATAAGCACGTTTTGGAATGGCTGACGACCAGTAAATTCCAAGGATTGGAAGATCATACGAGATACCCAGAAGAAGATGATGTCGTAACCTGTTACCAAGGTTGAAGTTGGGAAGTAGCGTTTGAAGTCTGCTGAGTCGACATCAGGCCAGCCCATGGTTGAGAATGGCCAAAGGGCAGAACTGAACCAAGTATCTAAGACATCTTCATCTTGTGTCCATCCGTCACCTTCTGGAGCTTCTTCACCGACGTACATTTCACCCTCAGCATTGTACCAAGCAGGGATTTGGTGACCCCACCAGAGCTGACGAGAGATTACCCAGTCGTGGACATTTTCCATCCATTGAAGGAAAGTATCGTTGAAACGAGGTGGGTAGAATTCTACCTTGTCCTCTGTATCTTGGTTGGCAATAGCATTCTTAGCCAATTGGTCCATCTTGACGAACCACTGAGTAGACAAGCGTGGTTCAACCACAACACCTGTACGCTCTGAGTGACCAACACTGTGAACACGTTTTTCGATTTTAACGAGGGCACCGATTTCTTCCAACTTAGCAACGACTGCCTTACGAGCTTCAAAACGGTCCATACCTGCAAATTCGAAGGCCAAGTCGTTCATGGTTCCGTCGTCATTCATGACATTAACTTGTGGCAAGTTATGACGTTGACCAACCAAGAAGTCGTTTGGATCGTGGGCAGGTGTGATTTTTACGACACCAGTACCAAACTCAGGATCAGCGTGTTCGTCTCCAATGATTGGGATGAGTTTATTAGCAATTGGAAGGACGACATTTTTACCAATCAAGTCTTTGTAGCGTGGGTCTTCTGGATTGACCGCAACGGCAACGTCTCCAAACATGGTCTCAGGACGAGTTGTCGCAACTTCAAGGGCGCGTGAGCCGTCTTCCAGCATGTAGTTCATATGGTAGAAGGCACCTTCCACATCCTTGTGGATAACTTCGATATCAGAAAGGGCTGTGCGAGCTGCTGGGTCCCAGTTGATAATAAATTCACCACGGTAGATCCAACCTTTCTTGTAAAGGTCCACAAAGACCTTACGAACAGCTTTTGACAAACCTTCGTCAAGAGTGAAACGCTCACGAGAGTAGTCTACAGAGAGCCCCATCTTGCCCCATTGTTCCTTGATAGTAGTGGCATATTCGTCTTTCCATTCCCAAACTTTGTCAAGGAATTTTTCACGACCTAGGTCATAACGTGTAATGCCCTCTCCACGCAAGCGCTCCTCAACTTTAGCCTGAGTCGCAATCCCCGCGTGGTCCATTCCTGGAAGCCAAAGGGTATCAAAACCTTGCATCCGTTTTTGACGGATGATGATATCTTGCAAAGTCGTATCCCAAGCGTGACCAAGGTGAAGTTTCCCAGTTACGTTTGGTGGTGGAATGACGATTGAATAAGGCTTAGCCTTTTGATCGCCGGAAGGCTTGAAAACATCCGCATCAAGCCATTTTTGGTAACGACCAGCCTCAACCTCGGCTGGATTGTATTTAGGTGAAAGTTCTTTAGACATGTGTTTGTCCTTTCTCTATTGTATTCATTTTATCTTGAATTTGCTTAGCAACTTCTTCTGCAGACAAACTCGTATTATTTATTTTAAAGTAGTGGTGCAACTCATTCGGTTGATGTTGGGAATTTAATTGAAGGGTTTCAGTGGTCTCTAAAATTTCTCTTTCAGATATCTCAATATGCCGTTTCAAGGGCTTGTGCTTCAACCGGTTCTCCGTTCGATTTCGACGCATGCGCTCTTCAAGACTTGTTTCCAACTCCACAAAAAGAATCTCTTGATGAAAGTTATCCAATAAATCCTGAATTTGCTTTAAATACATCAGTTGGTACTGATTTGAAAAATCAATTACATCTGTTAAAATTACTGATCGCTGATTTCTTGCACTTGCTCCAAGGAAAGAAAAGGTAATTCCACGAACAAATTCCCACATTTCCTCTGTAAAGTCCTGATAGATTTCTAATGCAAAATCGATGGCTTGATGGTTATAAAAGAGGGTAGCATCTGTCAGTCGAGATAACTCTTGACCAATCGTCATTTTCCCAGAAGCCGGAGCCCCAATGATGAAAAGATGCATCAAATCACCTCCCACTCACGCCTCAACAAGCCATATATCAGACTGTCACAGCGGTTTCCTTGAATATCTTTACGTTCTCTTATGCGAGCTTCGAGGGTAAATCCAAGTTTTTCTGCGACTCGTTGACTTTGGACATTATAACCAAAACAAGTCAGTTCAATCTTGTGAAGACCCAAATCTTTAAAGGCTAAGTCAATCAAGGCAAACGCTGCTTCTGGTACATAGCCTCGACCCCAATAGTCTGGATGCAAGGTATAGCCAAGCTCTAGCACATCATCCGCATGACGATGGTTGAAGTCAACAGAACCAATGACTTTATCGGTTCCTTTGACGACAATCCCATAGCCAGCTGGGAGATTTTCCTTTTGATTGCGTTCTGGAAGGATATGCTCTAGATAGTAAACCTCATCTTCAAAGGTTTTGACTGGAGGAAAGCCTGCTGGATAGGCGACCTCTGGGAGACTAGCGTAGGCATGGATATCCTCGGCATCAGCGACTGTGCAGACTCGTAACACGAGATGTTCTGTTTCCAAGCGTTCTGGCAGTTCAGCTCTTGTCATCTTTCTTCCTCGCTTTCTTTATGAAGCTCCCCATAGGGTCAACACGGTTATCTAAATAGCGATAAACGCGCTGGTGACCGTCCCCCATAAAGTAAGTCGGTGAAAAACGATCATTTTTAAAATGTCCCTTATCATCCAAAAGTTCTGGATCAGCAAGTCGCTCGATAATCTTGGCAAAGATATGACAGATTCCATCTTCCTCGATAATCCGATCTACCCGACAGTTCAATACGACTGGACAGGCCTCTAAAATCGGAGACTGAGTCTGTTCAGAAATCTCGTAGTCTAGTCCCAGGTGTTTCAATTTCTCTCGATGACTGATAAAACCAGCCTCCTCCATCTCGAGCATGAGATTTTCATCAGGGATATTCACGGTGAACTTTTGATAATGCTTAATCTGCTCAGTCGCATTTTCCTCAGCTCCGACACCAATGACTAGCCAATCTCCCAAGCTATAAGAGGAACTGCAAGTCGTGATATTCTGCTCAAAGTTCTGGTCCTGATATCCCAAAATGAAAATAGGAAAGCCATAATACAGTTTACTTGTGTTAAAAGATTGCTTCATAACAACCTCCTTTTACTAAGACGCAAAAGAAAATCCCTGCCATCTACATGACAGGGACGAATGTATTTATCCGCGGTACCACCCAATTTCGGGCAGTTGCCCGCAACTCTCGTCTTTAAAACAAAAAGACACTTTTATTTCAATTTTTCATCTATTAGCAACTAGTTTTGACACATTTGTGGACTTCTCAGCTCCGCCACTTTCTGTAAAATGTGGGATTCAAAACACCTCTAATGGCTCTATTGTAGCAAGATTTTGATGGAAATGCAAGGCACAAGAAAGATTACTTGAACTTGATGCCATTTTCTTTCAATTTCTTGATGGTAGCTGGGCCGATTCCTTTCAAGGCAAGGAGTTCTTTTTCAGTCCAGTTTTTGAAATCTGACGCAGACTTGATTCCTTCATCATAGAAAGTCTTGGCACGGTCAAGTGGAAGTCCACCCAAGTTTGCTGCAAAATCTTCTACAGAATTGGCTACTTTTTGAGCTTGCTCTTTGGTAGCTTCTACTGCTTGTTCAACTTTTTTAGAAACAGCCTTACCAGCTTGGCTTGCTGACTGCTCAGCACGTTTCACGACTTTTTTTGTCTCTTCTACAACCTTAGTCACAGTACTTGAAAAAACACCTGCACGACGGAGGCTATTTCGTAATTGTTTTTTACGATTGAGTTTCTTTGACATGATAAAATCCTTTCAATAAAAAACCCCTGCTCTGACAAGGATTTAATATAAATATTCTATCAAGATTTTAGTAAAAAATCAAGAATCTATCTCGTTTAATAATTTCGCTCACCAAACAAGCCATCTGGCAAATCATGGAATCCCTTGCCTGCCTTGAAGTTTTCAAACTTACCAAGCAAGAACTGATAAGCATCCAAGCGACTTTCGTAGCGAATCATGGCATCTTTAGCACGCTCGTCTTGGTCTTCTTCGTAGACTTTTTGGCTTTCCTTGTGTGCCATGTCATTGATCATAATTTGGGTATTGACCCAAGCTTCAAATTCCTTCATAAATTCTTGTTCGTAACTCATTTTTTCTCCTTATTCTAATCCACGAAAATAGTCCGTGTCAATCTCACGGTAGGGCTGAATATCCTGAACATACTCCAGCACTCCTTGGAATTCTCCATTCTCATCATGGACTGCAGCATAGGTGATATGAACAAACTTACCTCGCGACTCAGACTTAAACCACATTTCATACTTGTCCTTGGTTCCCTCACGAAGCCCCTTCATGATGGTCTTGACCTTGTCCAAGTACTTAGGTGGATGGCAGAGTTCGACATTGCGCCCAACTTGGGACGGCGTCCGTTTGAAAATCATCTCATCAGCTGGCGTATTATCATTGTAATACTGGAAAATATCGTCTTTATTGACAAAGGTAATCTCCATAGGGAGGTGATTGAGGATGAGATTGGCCTGCTCGACCGAGAGATAGCCATTGCCAAAAGCCTGTTGACTATGGCGGTCCAGCACTGCTTCCTTTTCCTTAGGGGTAAAGGTAATGGTAAACTGTCCTTCTGGCGTATCAATAACCTGCTGAACTTGCCCCTCTGCCGTATCTAGCTGTACAGGCTCCTCTTCACTCTTTTCCTCAACAAAACTCTGGCGTTCTGGCACCCATTTCTCAGATGGACGGATGATGGCATAACCATAAGCGTCGCTCTCCTCTGCAATCTGAAGCCAGTCATCCTGAGTAAATGACTCAAGGAGAATCATGAGAAGGATGGACTCTTCCTTGAAAATCATACTTTCAAACTCTGTCGCAAAGGCTTCAAAAGCTTCTTTTACACTGCTAATCGGCACTTCTGGTAATGACTTGGCTGTCGCTAAAGCTGTTTGAAAGAGTTCCCTGATCTGATCATCCACTCCCCACATAACTTTAGGAGGGGAATCGTGTCCATAGCGCTCCATGATAGGAAAGAAGAGTTCTTCTTTACGTTGATAATGGATGTCAAATTGCCCCACAAGTCCCATCTGACGCACCAAGCCCTTGCGCATCTCCGACAGCATTTCCTCATCTTCCATAGACTCATAGGTATCTAACAATCTACGAATGCGAATCAAGGCCGCACGGAGAGCCAGATTTTCTTCCTTAAAGACCCGAACCGGGTGACCTGGATGCTCGGTATCCTCTACTTCGACACCTTTAATAGCATTTTTAAAAAGATTAGCATGGACATCGCAGAGTTCCATGACATCTTCAAAGGTGACACCTGAGTCTGAGTTCATCAGCTCGTGCTCCATGAGAGAAATCTCGATGGCTGAAACACCTGTAAAAGTCGCATCAAAGCGCTCCTGAACTGATTCAGGAGAGGCGCCATTATGCAATTCTAACAAAATATCCCGTAGGACATGAATCCGTTCATCTGCCATTAGTCTAACCCAATCACTTCGTAGCCATTCGCTTCCAGAGTGCGAACAATCTTGTCCATAGGAGTTCCTTCAAGCTTAGAACCCTGCTTAAGCGATACTTTGCGACCGACTGTGTTGCGCATCAAAGGATTGGCAAGGGGTTTAAAACCCAGCTCCACTAGGATTTCCAAGACTTCTGGATGCTTGTCCACCACTTCTGCAACGGGAATTGACACATCGATGATATTGTCCATAACGACCTCCATGTATGTTCTAATACTCAATGAAAACCAAAGAGCAAACTAGGAAGCTAGCCGTAGGCTGTACTTAAGTACGGTAAGGTGAAGCTGACGTGGTTTGAATTTGATTTTCGAAGAGTATAAAATGATTTTACTGCTTATATTATATCATATGGGAAGAGATTAAAAAACTAGCAGTACAAAACCTGCTAGTTCTCCTAGACTTGAATTACCACCTAAAAAAGTTTAAAGAGCCAATCCAATAGCTTAAATAATAGCTTGTAAAACAGCAATTGGACTGCAAAAGAGATGATCATCCACAAGAATTTCACAATGCCAATAATCGGTTTGATAAAAATAATGGCAAGAATTGCCCAGAAAAATTTCATTCTCTCTCCTCTGGCTTGATGAGCCACCGAGCCGTATCCATTAGCTTGTCTGCAATAAAGAGTTTCCCCAGACCGACAACTACATTGTCATCTTTCTTTATCGTTTTCATTACTTTTACACCTTGCATGGTCAAAAAGTAATTCCCATAAATTTTAGCAAAAGCTTTGATAGGTCCCATATTCTCTTCCCTCGTTTAACTACACTTTTAAAATGATGACGATACCAGTCTTGCTGACTATTGCTGAAAAATCGCTTTATTTCACTTTCCCAATTCCTATAGTATCATACAAGCTAAATTTTATAAAGCTTTTTAATAATATTTAACTCTGGAAAGATTCCCCAGCATGTTTTATTGCCTTTTCCTCCACCAAAAAAGAGGGTTGCCCCTCTTCTTAGTTCTTATCCAGATTGCGTAGCATTTCGTCAATCTTGTTTCCATACTCTATGGACTCATCTTTGACGAAGGTCAAATCTGGGATTTTGTACAATTTCAAATTGCGACCAAGTTCACGTTTGATGGTACCAGTTGCTTTTTCAAGCCCGATTTGGGCTTTTTGATTATCTGAAGCAAGGTTACTCAAAATGGTGTAGTAAACCTTGGCAACAGACAAGTCACCTAGCATCTGAACATCTGTGATGGTCACGCCTTGGACACGCGGATCACGGACTTTCTTTTGCAAAATCTCATTGACTTCACGCTTGATTTCCATGCCCACACGATCCGTACGGAAATGATTTGCCATGATATTCCTTTCTCTACTTTGAACCAAAAGCTAGGCCAGCAGACCTAGCTATTTTTAAACTTCTTGATTTTTAATTCAAATTGAAACGAAGTTCAATTTGAAATCATCCGCTTCTTTCGCTATGGGGAAAGTGATGGAACCATCGGTTTGCTTGCGTCCCTCACCACCTAAGAAAGGAGCAAAAATCTTATCGTTTGATTTCTTCCATGACATAAGCCTCAATCACATCATCAGTCTTGATATCATTGTAGCCGTCAATCATCAATCCACCTTCACGACCGTTTGTAACTTCTTTGACGTCGTCTTTATAGTGTTTCAAGCTTGCGAGTTCGCCATCATAGATAACGACACCGTCACGAATAACACGGACTTTAGAGTCACGGGTAACCTTACCGTTGATAACCATGAATCCACCGATAGTTCCCACTTTAGATACCTTGAAGGTTTCACGAATAACTGCTTCACCAATAACTTTTTCTTCGAATTCTGGATCAAGCATCCCTTTCATGGCTTCTTCCATCTCTTCGATAACCTTGTAGATAATGCTGTGGAGACGGATTTCAACATCGTCAGCTTCTGCTTGTTGACGAGCTTGTGGTGTAGGGCGTACGTTGAAACCAACGATAAAGGCATTTGAAGCTTCGGCAAGAGTCACGTCTGATTCGTTGATAGCACCGACCGCAGAGTGAACGATGGTAACTTTAACACCTTCCACATCAATCTTCTGAAGTGAGGCAGAAAGGGCTTCAACAGAACCTTGTACATCGGCCTTGATGATAACGTTAACTGATTTTAGTTCACCAGCTTTGAGGGTATCAAAGAGGTTTTCAAGGCTGACACGTTGGGTAGCTTGACGTTGTTTCATAAGGGCACGTTTGGCACGTTCTTCACCTGCTGCACGCGCAGATTTTTCATCTTCGTAAACGGCAAAGTGGTCACCTGCCATTGGCGCTTCGTTCAAACCTGTGATTGACACTGGTGTTGATGGTCCAGCAACCTTAACACGACGACCAAGGTCGTTGGTCATAGCACGGACACGACCGAAGGTATTTCCGACAACGATTGGGTCTTGGACATTCAAGGTACCTTGTTGAACAAGTAGGGTTGCGACCGCACCTTTTCCTTTATCCAAGCGAGCTTCAATAACTGTACCGATTGCACGCACTGTTGGGTCTGCTTTGAGTTCTTGGATTTCAGCCACAAGAAGGACTGTTTCCAACAATTCTTCGATGTTTTGGTTGAATTTAGCTGAGATTTCAACAAATTCAGAATCTCCACCCCAAGCAGTTGACATAACTCCATGCTCTGCCAATTCACCGATAACGCGTTCTGGGTTAGCACCTGGTTTATCAATCTTGTTAATGGCTACGATGATTGGAACGTTGGCCGCTTTTGAGTGGTTAATGGCTTCGATAGTCTGAGGCATAACCCCGTCATCTGCCGCTACGACCAAGATAGTAATATCGGTAACAGAAGCACCACGCGCACGCATAGATGTAAAGGCCGCGTGTCCTGGTGTATCAAGGAAGGTAATCTTCTTACCATTTTCCACGATTTGGTAGGCACCGATATGCTGAGTGATACCACCTGCTTCACCTGTAGCAACACGAGAGTTACGAAGGGTATCTAGGAGTGTTGTTTTACCGTGGTCAACGTGTCCCATGATGGTTACAACTGGTGGACGCTCAACCAATTCATCTTCATTGAGATAACCATCTTCAACAAAGAAACGTTCGATGTCGGCATTATCCACTTCAACTTTTTGTTTGGCTTCGATACCATAATCCACCATGAGGAGTTCGATTGTTTCCCCATCCAAGGATTGGTTTTGTGTGGCCATGACACCCATCATGAAAAGTTTCTTAACGATTTCAGCTGGTTCACGTTTGATACGTTTTGCGATTTCCGCAACGGTCATACCATCTGTATATTCAAATTCTGTTGGCAATTCATGGAATTTACGCTCCGTAACAGGTTTTGGAGTCTGATTGCGGTTGTTCTTGTTATTGCCTTTTTTGTTCTTTTTGTTGTTATTCCAGTTACTATTTCTTTGATTTCTCACTTGATTTTGACTACTTCGATTCTTTTGTTGTTTTCTAGGACCATCTTCTTCGTGATCATAATCATCACGTTCTTTGTCTGGTCGAGCTTGTTTTTTACGACGTGTATCCACTGGCGCTTCTTTAGCTACAGGAGCTGGTTCAACCACTGCTTGAACTTGCTGTTCTTGTTGCGCTTGTTCAGCTAACTTAGCCACTTCTTCAAAGATTTCCTCTGGCTCCTTGCGTTTGTTAGCTTGGGCCAAGGCTTCTTTGGCAGCCTGAGTCTGCTTGAAACGTTCCTCACTTGAACGGGCATATTCTGCATTTTGCTCTGCTTTTAGGGCTGCTGCACGGGCTTTAAAGTCAACACGTGGAGCCGCTTGATTTGGACGTTTGTCCTCTTGTTGACGGCGCTCATTACCACGATTTTGCTGACCTTGCTGTTTTTTAGCTTGGTCGTTAAAACGGCGATTGTCGCGGTTGCCTTGACCTTGTTTTCCACCATTGCGGCCGTCGTTTTTCTGACGGTTTCCGTTTTGTTGTTGGTCACGGTTATTGCCCTTATTTTGCTTGCGTCGTTCTGCCTGCTCTTTGGCACGAGCTTCACGCTCAGCCTTAAAATTACGGCTTTGCGGTTTAGTTGCTACTTTTTCTGCCTTCGGAGCGACTGGCTCAGCCGGTTTTGCCTCTTCCTTAGCTACAGCTGGTTTAGCTGGCTCAGATTTTTCGGCTTTCTTTTCTGCACTTGCTTTTGGTGCTGCAGGTTTTGCTTCTGCTTTCTGAGCAGCTGCAGGCTTAAAGCTGGCAGCGATTTTTGCAGCGACAGCTTCTTCCACACTTGATGAGTGGCTTTTCACATCCAAGCCCAACTCTTTTGCACGCGCTACAACTTCCTTACTTTCTTTTCCAAGTTCTTTTGCGATTTCGTACAATCTTTTCTTAGACAAATCATGTCCTCCTCTTCTATTCCATAAGAGACCTCATTTTCTTTGTAAATCCAGCATCTGTCACAGCCAAAACCTTTCTCGATTTTCCGACTGCTATGCTTAATTCCAGTGTTGAAAACACGGTTACAATTTCTACTTGATAATAATGACTTTTATCTTGAATCTTCTTGGTCAGATTGGGTCCTGCATCATGGGCTAGAAAGACCAACTTGGCCTTGCCGTCTTGAATGGCTTTAACGACCAATTCCTCACCCGATATAATTCGCCCTGCTCGCTGAGCAAGTCCCAAGAGATTGCTTATCTTTTGCTTATTCAAGTCCTAACTCTCTTCTTTTCACTTTGTGATCCACATAAGCGATCAACTCGTCATAAAAGCTTTCTTCCACTTCCATGTCAAAGCTCCGGTTAAAGACCTTCTTCTTTTTAGCCTCTAAGGCTTCTGCATTGTCTAGCTTGATATAAGCGCCGCGACCATTGGCCTTGCCTGTCGGATCGATAAAGACTTGCCCTTCTTTGTTTTTGACAATACGGAGCAAATCACGCTTATCAATCACTTCATTGGACACAACAGACTTGCGCAAAGGGATTTTTCTCGTTTTCATCTTTCCCTCCTCTAGCAGCTTTTATTCTTCTACAGTATCGTTTTCTGCTTCCAAATCTACCGAACCAGCTTCTTCCATGGCTTCAAATTCGCTAGCAGACTTGATATCGATACGGTAACCAGTCAAATGAGCTGCCAAGCGAACGTTTTGCCCACGACGACCGATGGCAAGAGAAAGCTTGTTATCTGGAACAACCACCAAGGCACGTTTGCTGTCGTTTTCATCAAAGATAACTTGGTCAACTTCAGCAGGAGCAATGGCATTGTAAATAAATTCAGCTGGATCTGCTACCCACTCGATAACGTCGATATTTTCTTCGATTGGCACCATACGGTCGCTCTTGGCATCGTAGCGAGCTGGGTGGAATTTGCTGGTAATCTTCTTAATATTCGCTCCACCACGTCCAACGATTGTACCGATAGCGTCCACGTTTGGATTATGGCTACGAACGGCAACCTTAGTACGGTCACCAGCTTCACGAGCCACGCTCATGATTTCAACAGTTCCATCATAAACTTCTGGAATTTCTTGCTCCATCAAACGTTTGATCATTTCTGGATGGCTACGGCTAACAAAGACGTTGACACCGCGAGGGTTGTCTTCAACCTTGTAGACATAAACTTCGATACGATCATGAGAAGCAAAAACTTCACCAGGAATTTGATCTTGTTTTGACAATTGGGCTTCGATGCTACCAAGGTTGACATAGATAAAGCGGTTGTCAAAGCGTTCTACAGTACCAGACATGATTTCTTGTTCATGCTCTTTGTAAGTATTGTAAGTGATGGCACGTGTTTGCTTGCGCATTTTTTCCATGATGGTTTGTTTGGCAGATTGAGCTGCTACACGACCAAACTCAGCAGGTGCTTCTTCAAACTTGATTTTATCACCAAGTTCATAGGCTGAATTAATGGCAAGAGCGTCTTTCAAGCTGATTTCCAAACGGCTATCAAATACTTCATCAACAACTTCACGGACAGTATAAACGGTAAAATCACCTGTTTTTTCGTTAAAGTCAATAGCTACGCTGTCTGATTGACCATAGCGTCTGCGATAAGCGGAACGAAGCGACTCTACTACTGCGTCGATGATGTCTTCTTTTTTGATTCCCTTGTCTTCTTCCAAAATGCGGAAGGCCTCTAGCATTTCTTTACTCATGTTTTCTTCACTTTTGAATCCTCAAAAGCTATCCTTTCTTTTTCTATAATTTAACTGCTAAACGTGCTTTTGATACTAAACTATATGGAATTTGGACAGTTTTCTTACGTGTCTTGTCCATATATTCCATAGTCAACTCGTCCTCTTCAAAGGCCAACAAGGTTCCTTCAAAGACCTTTTGCTTATCGATGGCTTGGTAGAGCCCGACATGGATGTATTTCCCAACCGCTCCAGCGACGGCATCCTTGGTTTTCAAAGGACGTTCCAAGCCTGGACTGGTGATTTCTAGGAAATATTGTTCTGGGAAGGGATCTGGCTTGATGGTGTCTAGGACAGGACTGATAATTTCTGTCAAGTCCGCCGTATCGTTCAAGGTAATTCCTTCAGGTTTATCTACAAAAATACTGAGAATCATGTCACTGCCAATCTTTCCATACTCGATATCCACGAGTTCGAAAGGTGCTTGGATGACAGGTTCTACAACTTCTCTGACTAATTCTACGATTGTTGCGATTGCGTCCACCTCCTCATAAGCAAGAGGCGAAGATATTTCCCCGCCTCACTTTTCATATTCTTACTCTTAGTATAGCACGTTTGCCAACTTATGTAAAGCAAAAGCACTTATACAGCCTGATTTCAGGCTATTTTTTAAAATTCTGCCTCAACTCGGTAGATAACTTGACCCTTGTTGGAGAATTTTTGCTCGTATTCTGTCATGACATTGCCTTCAAAATCACTGGCATGTAAATCAAGCCAGACACCATTGAGCTTCATGCCATACTGAGAAAAACTCACGAGGCTGTACTCAAACAAGCCACGGTTATCCGTCTTGAAATGAATTTCCCCATTTTCAGGCAAGATACGCTTGAAGGTATCCAAGAAGGTCTTGTAGGTCAAACGACGCTTTTCATGGCGTTTTTTAGGCCATGGATCTGAAAAGTTCAGATACAAGCGATCAATCTCACCGTCTTCAAAATAGTCAGTCAAGTCAGAACCATCTACCCACAAAAGCTTGATATTAGGTACTCCAACTTCAAGCACCTTGTCCAAAGCGTAGCTCAAAACAGACTTTTGAATATCAATCCCGATATAGTTGATGTCAGGATTTTGCTTGGCCATACCTGAAACAAAGGCACCCTTTCCACTTCCTACTTCCACATGAATAGGATTATCATTTCCAAACAAGTCCCGCCATTTTCCCTTTGCTTCCAAGGGATTGAGGACCACATACTGGGGATTTGCCTCTAGTAATTCTGTCGCCCCTTTACGATTTCTAACTCTCATCTTCTCTTTCCATACTTGTCTCGGAAGTGACGCAAGCCATGAATCTCCCGATTGACATTTTCTAAATCTTGGTTCATAAAATACTTGGAAATCTGGCTCAAATAAGACAATTGACCATACCAATACAATTTATTTAATACCGTTTGATTGTACTTATAACCGTAGTAGGTCAACCATTCCTTCCACTGATGTTCTGGAATATAATGGCAGAGCATATGGGCCACATCAAACATGCGGTCGGTCAAACGAACCGAATCCCAATCTACCAAATAAATCAAGCCACTATCTGTCTCAATCCAATTACTATGTCGTACATCTCCATGGACAATGGTCGCATGGTCCTCTCTAAATCCTGGAATAGTCTGACGTAAATCAGCCATCACTTCACTGATAAAATGATTTTTACGCAAAGCATCTGGAGCCGTTTCCTGCCAAGACTGCAGTAAATCTACAGGTGTTTCCATGGCATACCCCAAACGACTCAACTGTGTCATCAACGGACGTGAGCGATGAAGACGGGTTAAAATATTGACGATTTGTTTACGATTCATATCATAGGGGGTCAATATTTTGCCTGTCAACCATTCTTGAGCACACATATCACGCCCATCTGCCAAACGGCGACTCCATAATAATTGTGGAGCAATTTGTTCTCTAGCTAGACCAGGTAGGATTGGAGAGGTGTTCATTTTTACAAAGATGCGCTTCCCATCAGGATAGCTACCCATATAAGCCTTGCCACTTTTCCCAGGTATGGGAGTCAGTGTTAGCTCATTATCACCCAAATCCATTTCTTTCCTCCGTATAAAGTTTCCTTACTATTCTACTAGTTTTTGGCCTATTCGTCAACCGCTCCACACCCGATTCTCAAAGAAAAGCCTCTGGGGTGGCTTGGCTATCATTATAACTTGAAAAAGGTAAGCACCGTCTTCTGCTTACCTTTTCATGATTTTTATAAATAATATAAGAGTGGCCAAGCATTGTAAAACATGTGAACTAGAGTAGAAACCCATAGGTTTTGGCTCTTTTTATAAGCAAAGCCCAGTAACAAGCCCCCCAGTAGATAATAGAAAAACGAAGGGATATCATAAGGTTCATGCATAAAAGAAAAGAGAGAGGAAGTCAGTACAAGCCCTAACCAAGAATTGTCAAAAACCGCACCCTGAAGAAGTCCTCTAAACAGGAGTTCCTCATGGATAGGTGCCAAAACCGTGACATTTACAATAAAGGAAAGCGAAAGTCCATTACTCGTTTTCTCAAGGTGTTGAACCGAAGCACCAGAAACAACTGAGAAAAAAGCATGATAGCTAATACTTACCAGCACAGTGAGAAGAAAAATTCCAATGAAGAGCAAGAGTTGTTTCCTGCTTAACATCCCCAAAGAAATCATATCAAACCATTTCGCATAGCCAAAACTAAGGAAAAGCAAGAGACTCTTTATAATAATGAATGTGTACTGGTGTTGAAAATAATCCCCTTGATTGACGGAATATCCCGCTGTACCAATGATTGCAAATACTAAAAATCCCAAAAATAAGGCATGGCACTTATTAAAAATTCTCATAAAACTAGCCTCCCCACCAAACAGACTTCCTACACGTCATTCTTTAGTTCTAGCCTTTCCAAAACAAACTATTTGAGTAGCCAAAAGCCGACCACATAACCAGCTCCTAAGAAGATAGCCATTAAAGCTAGCATGAAATTTAGGAAATAAAAGACCACAACAGATACAAAGGTTAGCACAAAAACATTGAAGGCAATGGTGTCAGAAGCCAAATCTAGAATATAGGGCGTCAACCAGTCTAAGGTTTTTGAATCTAGGAAAAATAAGTGTTTATACATGGTGACCTCCTCTATGGCTGAAAAGCAAGTCTTTTGGTTTTTTACCCCAAGACCCTATGTAGAAAAGTGAGCAGAAATGGTAAGTTTGCGATGATATTATTAACAATATGAATCGAATAAGAAGGATAGATACTCTTCGTATAACGTGTCAGCCAGGCATATAGACAGCCCACTGCCGTATAGACAAAAATATCTGCAAGACTTGGCAAGCTAGAAAAGTGGGGCAAGGCAAATAAGAATGACGGAAAGAGAAGATCCAGTCCCCACCTCGAATTCTTAAAGAAGGCATGTTGAAGCAGCCCCCTACATACCAATTCTTCCATCAGAGGTCCTAGTACGATTAAGGTTAGGTAAACACCAAACTCCGCAAAATTTGTCTCACTATAGGCAATAAACAAATTCCACCCTTCATTAGTTCCCTGCACGTGTTTAGCTGTCAGATAGTTAAAGCATATCAGCACAACAGCGGCTAACACCGTCAGGACGGAATAGCTCAACCACTTTTTTCTAGGGATACGAAAGAGATAAGCATGGCCCGACCTGACCAAAATCCAAATCATCAAGCAGATAAAGAGAAGGCTGATGATGTTTCGAATCCAGATAAGATTTCCTACCCAAGACGAGAACTCCCAATAATTGCTCCAAAATTTGGTTGTCCAAAACAAGCCAAAAAACAGAAACAAATAAGAAAGAATTGCACTCGTTTTGAAAAGAATAGCGTGTTTTTTCATAGAACTCCTCCTACTATCTACAAGACAACGACTAGCCTAATACCTCCCCTTGCCAGACCATAGGTTAGTCCCATATAAAACAAGCTACTTTTTATAATACTTCAAACCCCAAATAAGTAGAAGCATGATAAGCAAGCAGAGAATAGCACCAATATAGGCAATTAATTGTTGGTAGAATTCTCCTGCTGTGATTCCTCTATACAAACAAATAATAGACATAAAGCCTGTCAAGCCAATATACATGAGTTGATTGGTTCTAGGACTAACCAAATCATCATCTTCAAACTCTCTTATCCTCATTTCCCTAGTGAGGTAAACAGTAACCAAAATAGAGGCCAAGTTAATAACCACTAAAAGAAATTGGAAAACCAAGGAAAAATTTAAAAACTGACGAGATAAAAATAGATAGGTAGAGACAAGCAAGGGCAACTGACCTAGGAACAATCTCGCAAGGAAGATGTTCCGTTTTTTAGCAAGAAAAGTTTTCATTTCTTTGCTCCTTTCTTTTTAGTTAAAGCAAGATAGATCATAACCGCAATCATATAGGCTATGGTATAAAATAGATGATACCAAATACTCTCCCTAAGCGGATAAAGAAGGATAGACATGATCAGATACAGAACGAGAATGATCAATATTTTTTTCTTCATAAAATTTCCTCCTAAATGTATGCTTTATCTTAGTTGAGCTACAACCTTTACACTGCTAGTATAGCACTCATTTTGACCTTGGATCACTCAAATCATAAATGGTCATCAAAACCTCTTGAATTGTAAAAATTTAAAAAGCAAGCATGGAAAACATACTTGCCCTGGGGGAACTTGACAATGTGAAAATACAAAATAGAAAACTACTCACCCTCACTTCCGTATGTTCTCATATATTCTCATAATCGCAACAAGGATAGCAGCTGTCCCACTTGCCAAAGCGATAAGGGTAATGATAATGTTGAGGATTTCAGGCGTACTCCCTATTCTATTGATAAGACGGAGTAGGGATATAACTGTCAACTGAATCAGGAGTATTGATTCTACTCTTACCATTGAAGTAAGTCTGTTTTCAACTGCATATAAAAAGGCTGGTAGCATAACACAGGCTATAGCAATCACAAACAGGTTGCTCCCTGTTTCTTCTCCCTTGTTCACCACGGAAATCATGAGAAGATTCGATGCTATAATCAACGTAGAACAGATGATAAAAAAGGATTTCTTATTCATATAGAACACCTCATATACTATAGTATTTTAATTGATGACTTCAGGCAGTACTTCTTTGCACAAGTCTTCTAATCATCAACTGACATCGAGTGAACCGTTAAAACTTGACGAAAGATTTGATTTTGACAGGTGGTATTTAGACTGGTATTGGGATAACTTTCCACAATCTTCATAACGGTATAGAGACCGACACCTCTCTCCTCCCCTTTAGAACTGGCTCCAAAGGAAAAGATTTCAGAAATATCTATCCCCTCTTCTTTGATGGAGTTTTCAATGATAAAGGTCTCTTGTTCTCCATTTTTTAAAAAGGCGATTGAAACATGAGGTTGACTAGCTTCCACACTGGCTTCAATAGCATTGTCACAAAGGATAGACACAATGGTTAGAAAATCAAGTAGACTCATCCCCTCGACCTGAATCTCCTCAGGAACTTCGACATTAAAGACAATCTTCTTATCTCTAGCTTTTAGAAATTTCCCTGCTAGAAGACTTTTGAGGGCATTATCACGAATATTCACCAATCGTCCAAGGTCATATTTATTGTCCTGCAATTTTTCACTAGAATCCTTTAAGACGGAGTCGTAGACCTCTTTTATCTGCTCCATGTCCTCCTCTTCAATGCCTAGACGTAAACTGGTCAAGAGGTTAGTGTAGTCATGGCGAAAGCTCCGGACTTCCTTGTAAAGTTCCTCTATATGTCGACTATAGCGTTCCATATCTCTATAGCGCAAGGCCTGCTCTTGGTCCAGTCTCTCATGGAGTTTGTCCTTCAAATAGGTATCCAGCTTCTTGATAATCCCCATAAAAAAGAGTAGGTAAAACACTAGAATCAGATGGCGAACAGTCGTTGATTGAATACCTTGTACATTTTCAAAATAAGACAGACTTTGCATCACTAGATAGTAAGCCCCCATTATCCAGTTAATCTTAGTCAGGGACTGTTGAAAACCTTTATCGAGAATCTCCCTTCTCAAACTAGTAAAATCATAGTCTAACCATTTTAAAAAGGCTAGAGAAATAAAGCAAATGAAAATTTTTATACATAACCAAATAAAAGAGCGGTCATCATACACATGCCCTTGCCCCAAAAATGGAAGCACAAAATAGGAGACTACCCTGAAAAAAAGATTCACCAACATCATTGGAAAGAGACCATAAAAGAAGAGTAGTTTTTTAGGAAGCCCTCTTAACAATAAGAAAGATAAACCAATGCCGTACAAGGGTTCCATAAAATAAGATAGGTAAGTATTTCCTACTATATAGCTAATCGTTACAAAAACAACTGCTAAAAGTAGCTTAAAAAGAAAGGACTTAAAAACTCTCTCCAGAGTTAGAGCAATTCCATCCACCTTAAAAAATATAAACAATTCCAGTCCAGATATCAAAAACACATATACTATCTTCCAAACTATTTCCATTCCATCACCTCACTCAATGCAAATTATTGATAGCTTCAGACACTTCCCTGACCTTATAACGGGCTATCATACAGCTTCCACCATTGGGAAAGTAAAGAAGTTTTTCTTTCTTATCCAAACGAACCACATTGGCAGGATTGATGAGAAAAGAGCGGTGGCACTGCAAGAGACGAGGTTCCTGCTTGAAAACCTCCTCTAAACTCGCTGTAAATTCCAGCCTGTCCGTCTTAGTATAGAGAATAACACGATGGGCTCTGGGCGACGTTTCGAGATAGTAAACCTCTTTAAAAGGATACTGAAATTGGGCAAATTTTGATTTAAAGTAAAAGCAATCTTCCGCCAGACTTTTACTGTCTTGACTATTGGCATAGAGAAGGGCTGTCTCGATCCGAGATTTAAACTCTTCTGCCGAAAGGGCCTTATCAATGTAGTCCAAAGCAGACACTTGGTAGCGAAAGGACAAGGGCATAAACTCCGAGTGAGTCGTCACAAAGACTATCAAGGCATAAGGATCCCGATCCCGAATCTTTCTAGCCACTTCCAGCCCCTTCATCTCCTCATTTCGAATCTCAATATCCAAAAAGAATAGCTGATGGGCCCCCTTCTCATGCACCTCTGCCAGCAGTTGGTCTGGCTTGCCAAATACCTCAAAAGAGCTGGGAATAATCTGATGTTCTTTCAAGAGTTTCTCAATGGTCGTTTCAATCCTAGTCTGTTGGGAAAAATCATCTTCTAAAACAAATATTCTCATCTTCTTACTCTCCTTGTTTCAATTTCTTCCTAAAAAGAGAATAGCAAAAATACTATGACACAAGCCCACCAAATCCTAAACAAGCCTTCAACGCTCCTGAAAGGTGTCTTGTTCCTCAAATAAGCATGATAATCTTACAACTATTTTATCATAAAATCTTAACAGTACCATTCAGGAAATTTCAAGTACAATTAAAGATTTGAGGCTGAAAAAAACTCTAAAAATGGTAGACTAACAGTATCAAAACACAGTTGCTAGAAACAAGACTGGCACCCAGATTAAAGGAGGAATTCTCATGACAGATACAGACCCTATCAAAAGAGCTCAGACTTTGATTACTGACTTAAACAAAGCCTACCAAGTCTGCAAACAGGCCACGGCTGACGACGTCCGCTTTCAGGAGCAATTAAACTCTATTCTAGGCTTTCTAGCCAAGGCTGAGACAGTGGATAATCGATTCTTGATTGAACTAGAAAAATTTTACCAGACTTGCAGTCTTCTCATGGGACTCAGCGCCCTCAATCCAGATGCTCCAACTCGCGCCGCTTGGCGGGCCTATGACCGCTTCCACTTTGACCAAGTCAAGACCAAGTTGAGTCTCTACGGACCAACCATTATCCTGTAGAAAATAAAAGAAGTTGAGACAAACTGAACTCAACTTCTTTTTTAGTGTCATACAGGCAATGTTAGTCCTGCATCTGACGTTTGACCTGATAAGGTAGGTACAAGACTAGTAAAACCAAACCAGCTCCCAGTAAGGCTAGAAGGGCTAGTTTTTCTTGGAAGGTAATCAACCCAACAACTAATTCCACTACTAAGACCAAACTGGTCAATCCTCGGACTACCGCCTGCAAGCCTTTTTCTTTTTGCCCCTTGTCCAGTGGAAAAAGTTGAGTCAAATACTGGTAGTCAAAGGCGTGATAGAGGGCCAGTAACTGGAAGAGCAAGAGGTAGTTAAAGAGAACCACCACTGCTGTCGCAATCCAAGCTTGCTCGATAAAGACCTGCGACAACAAAGAAAGCAAGAGAAGACGGAGACTGAGCGCAAAGAGATCTCCATTTCGCAGATAAGAACGCAGATAGAGATTTTGCCAAATCTTCCCAGGCACCTTCTGAACAACCTTTAGGATAAAGTCCAGATAGGCACGACGCTTGACGCTGTTTGAAATTCCCTTGACCTGCGTAAAGAGGGCAAAGAAACGAAGCAAGACTTGCTTACGCTTGCTTTCTTGGGAAATGACATAGTCCCAGTCCAGTCTATTTTCGGTGAAAAATTTGCTGGCCTTTTGACGAAAGAGGAAATATTTACCTACTCCCAATAAAAGCACATAGACCAGAAAAACAGGCAAACCATAACCCATTGCCAAAAATAAGGGCGCAAATAACAGCAAGAAAAGGGTCTGGACAAAGAGCCAAAAGACTAGGGAAATGCCAGTTTGACGCTTGAGATGGAGTTTGATTTCCTCTTCTCCGACCAAGAGAAAGAGCTTGTCTGGAGCCTCCATATAGGTGGCAATTCCACCCCAAAGCAAAAGTAAAACAGACGTAATTCCTACAAACAAAAGGATAGGCCAATGATTTTCAGGAAAATGTTGCAAGAGTTGACTGTACTGGTAAGCTAGAAAGCCTAGCAGAACAAGCAGGAACAAGACAAAGTGGTCATTGAGAACATAGCGCAAATAACCGACACACTCCTTACGAAAAGCCTGCTTTCTCTTTAAAAACAAGTCTTTCATAGTTCCTCCTCTTTAGTCAGAGCCAAGTAAATATCATTCAAACTAGCCTCAGGCATATCAAAGGCTTCGCGCAGTTGCGCTAAATTCCCCTTGGCACGTACCTCTCCCTTGTGGAGAATGACAAAGGCATCACACATCTTCTCAGCCGAATCCAGCACGTGAGTACTCATGAGAATTGACTTACCCTTTTGCTTTTCCACTTCCAAAAGCTGAATCAAGTCCGCAATAGCTAGCGGATCGAGCCCAAGGAAAGGCTCATCCACGATGAAGAGACTCGGATCCACCACAAAAGCACAGATAATCATGACCTTCTGCTTCATCCCTTTTGAAAAATGAACAGGGAACCAATCTAATTTCTGATCCAGACGGAACATTTTTAACAAAGGTTCTACTCGCTCAAAAGCTACCTTTTGCTCAATACTATAAGCCATAGCAACCGTTTCGATATGCTCTCTGAGAGTTAATTCCTCATACAGACTGGGCGTTTCAGGAATGTAACCAATCTGCTTGCGGTAGCTAGTCGCATCTTCTTGCAGGGTCAAGCCATTGATATTGATAGAACCGCTATAAGGTGTCAACAGACCGATAATCTCATTGATTGTCGTTGATTTCCCAGCACCATTGAGACCAATCAAACCGACCAACTGCCCACTTTCAACAGTAAATGACACATCTTTCAAGACAGGGACATGAACATAGCCACCTGTCAGGTTTTTAATTTCTAACATATTTTCTCCAAATCTGGTATAATGTAGCTATATTATATCAAAATTCAATACAGTAGAGGTAGATTTTATGTCAGATTGCATTTTTTGTAAAATCATCGCAGGGGAAATTCCTGCTTCAAAAGTATATGAAGATGAGCAGGTCCTTGCCTTTCTTGATATTTCTCAAGTGACACCAGGACACACCTTGGTCGTACCAAAAGAGCACTATCGCAATCTTTTGGAAATGGACGCTACTAGCGCCAGCCAACTCTTTGCCCAAGTGCCAAAAGTGGCTCAAAAAGTCATGAAAGCTACTAAGGCTGCTGGCATGAATATCATTGCTAACTGTGAAGAAATCGCAGGCCAAACAGTCTTTCATACCCACGTTCATCTCGTACCTCGCTACAGTGCGGACGATGACCTCAAGATTGATTTTATCGCCCACGAACCAGACTTTGACAAACTTGCTCAAGTCGCTGAAACTATCAAAAACGCCTAAGGAGTTGCCATGAAATTATCTAATCTACTGCTATTTGCAGGAGCTGCAGCCGGAAGTTATTTGGTCACAAAAAATCGCCAAGCCATCACAGATGAAGTCTTGAATACCACTGACCGCGTTCAAGCTATCAAGGACGATGTGGATATTATCCAAAACAGCCTGCAAATCATCGACCAGCAAAAAGAACTCATCAAAGAATACCAAGAAGACCTGACTTACAAGTTTAAGGTCTTGGAAAAAGATATCCAGACTAGACTAGCTGTCATCAAAGAAACACAGGAAATTGAAGATAAGTAAAAAGAGCCATGAACTTTCCTTAAATCTATTTTAGGTTGTCAGGGTCAAACAAAAAAGAGGAATGAAAATGAAACAGTTTTTTAAAATTCTGGCACAGATCATCCTAATCCCTTGTGGTTGCCTTAGCCTTCTTGCGGTCCTAGCATTTCTAGTACTGTTTTTTGCCTTCAGAGCCTCACCGATTGACATTCACAAGGGAAATAACGCCCTCAAACAAATCTTTACCTCCCTTGACATGCCTCCTAAGAAAGTAAAATCAAATGGAAGATATAAATACGAGGGTGGGGGCTTAAATTTTTATGTTACTTTCTCAGATGAGGTCATCAATAGCCATCCCGTCTTAAAAGAAAGTCCAAATCTCACCAAAAACCAACTCGAAGTCTATGTCCTACAGACTGGAGATATCTCCTACTATAAAGTAGGGGATAACTTGTTCAATCATGGTTTATTGCAATTTTTAAAGAAGGAAAGTAGGAATTATTTACAAGAAATCGGAAAGAAACCAAATCCTGATTACTCAGTTCTATATTGGAAGGATCAGGAAAGTCTAAAAAAGGGAATTGCATTCTATGAAAAAGCCTTGACTTTAGTGGATATTCAGGATAACTCTGCAATCAACCATATTGATACCGTTACCATTAAGCCTGGTAAAGAAGCGGAAATCAAGCAACTCATCCAAGATATGGATGCAGCTGGCTTGCTCAAGCAAAGGTCTGATAGAAAATCAGCCGATGAGTGATTGTTCCAATGCTAACATTACAAAGAATAAAGTAAAAAGAGCCCAACGGCTCTTTTTGTGTTATTCTCCTTCAAAGGCATCTTTAATATGGTCAAAGAAGCCCTTTTTCTTTGGATTGACTTTTAAATCACCTGCAGCTGCGAATTCTTTCAAGGCTGCTTTTTGGCGGTCATTCAAGCCTGTCGGTGTTACAACATTGACGGTAACGTATTGGTCACCAACTGCACCGCCACGAAGGCTCGGTGCTCCCTTGCCACGTAGACGGAATTTCTTACCAGTCTGAGTACCCTCTGGAATAACCAATTCAACATCACCGTGAACAGTTGGAATATCTACTGTATCACCAAGAGCTGCTTGGACAAAGTTGAGGTTCAGATTATAGAAAATAGTGGTTCCTTCACGTTCAAACTTATCGCTGGCTTCCACAGAAACCACTACATACAAGTCACCATAAGGTCCACCGTTAAATCCTGCTTCACCTTGACCCGCTAGGCGAATTTGTTGACCAGTTTCCACACCAGCAGGGATTTTCACATGTACGCTATGGGCTTGTTTTTTATGCCCTGTTCCGTGACATGTTGTACATGGATCTTTGATTTCTTTTCCGCGACCGTGACAGACATCACAGGTTACTTGGCGACGCATCATACCAAGAGGAGTTTGTGTATCGACGTTAATGACACCAGCACCATGACAGCGTCCACAAGTGACTGGACTTGTTCCTGGCTTAGCACCTGAGCCATTACAAGTACTACAGCTTGCTTCACGATTGTACTTAACCTCTTTTTCAGCTCCAAAAATAGCTTCTTCAAAGGTCAAATTCACACGGTATTGGAGGTCATCCCCTTGGCGAGGAGCGTTTGGATTGCGCGAAGCACCGCCTCCACCGAAGAAACTTGAGAAGATATCTTCAAAACCACCGAAGCCTCCTGCCCCATCGAAACCGCCGAAACCACCAGCACCACCAAAGCCACCGTTGGCTCCAGTCGCACCATATTGGTCATAGGCAGCCCGTTTTTGGTCGTCACTCAAAGTCTCATAGGCTTCCTGAACTTCCTTGTACTTTTCCTCAGCACCAGGCTCCTTGTTGATATCTGGGTGATATTTTTTCGAAAGCTTACGATAAGCCTTTTTGATCTCGTCTGCCGAAGCATTTTTTGACACCCCCAGACGATCATAAAATTCAGTATTGTTCATACAAGATACCAAGACCGTAAAATTCGACTGAAAAATAGGAAATCTGACGCTGGAGCTATGCTCCTAGGCAGATTTATCTTTTTTCCGAGAATTTAGGTCGGGTTCAATTCCTTTCTTTTATATTGAGTAATAAATTTGGGAACCCGTGTTCAATTCCCTGAACACCTTTGTTCCTTTCTATAATTTTCATGTAAATCTTTAGAGGCTGTTTTCTATACTCTGCTTCACTTGATTAAACTCTTCATCTGATAGAGTAAATATCAAATCCTCTTCAGCATACTCGTTCTTTTCTTTAAAATAGTTGTCCGTATTCTCTGCCAACCCTAAACCGAAAATCACTTTTCTTGCAAACTCTTGATGTGCAAAACCGATAGCCGTAATGATTTGTTTATCTTGGACAAGAACTTTCGGTTGGAAATTCTCACGTGGAAGAAATTCAAAATAGTCAAAGAAGTTTTGCCAAATTCCACCTGTAAATTTCGTGTCGTTCAACAAGCCTGCTTTCGCCAATAAAAGGGGCGCTGAAGAAATGGCTGCAATTAGTATATCTTGCTCATTAAGACTTCTCAAAAACGAGATCAATCTCTCATCTTGTAGAGCAGGACCTATATTTACCATTCCTGGCAAAATCACACAAGAATAATCTTCTATACGGATCTGATCCAATGTTTTCGTCGGTTGACAGGACAAACCATCCTCAGAGACCACCATCGAATTCTCAGAAGCTACATAATCAATCGTGATATCAAAAGACAGAGCTAAAGTACTTGTTAAAGTGGTTATCTCATAAAGAGAAAAATTAGGATAAATGACACAAAGTACTTTTTTCATACGCAACATCCTCTATTTTACCGAAAAACAGAGGCTGGGTTGCAACCTCTGGATTTCTTCTTATACTCACCTGATTTTCAAGCTCGGGATAAAATAGTCCACTGGACTATTTTATTTTTCCGTAAACTCTCCGTCTACGACGTCATCGCCTGCGTTTCCTGTTGCTTGTGCGCCTTCTGCTCCTGCTTGAGCTTGTTGTGCTGCTGCGGCTTGTTCATAGAGTTTAACAGCAAGGCCTTGAGCTTTTTCGTTCAATGCTTCAAGTTTTGCTTTCATTTCGTCCAAGTTGTTATCTTCTTGAGCTTTCTTAAGGTCATCAAGTGCAGCTTGGGCAGCGTCACGTTCTGCATCAAAGCCTTTTCCTTCAGTTTCCTTGATAGTCTTTTCAGTCGCAAAGATTGCTTGGTCTACTTCATTACGAAGGTCAACTTCTTCTTTACGTTTCTTATCTGCTTCAGCGTTTGCTTCTGCATCTTTCATCATGCGGTCGATTTCTTCGTCAGTCAAACCTGAGTTAGATTGGATCACGATAGTTTGTTCTTTTTGAGTTCCAAGGTCTTTAGCCTTAACAGAAACGATACCGTTCTTGTCGATGTCAAATGTTACTTCGATTTGAGGAATTCCACGAGGTGCAGCTGGGATATCTGTCAATTGGAAACGTCCAAGAGTCTTGTTATCTGCTGCCATTGGGCGTTCACCTTGAAGAACGTGAATATCAACGGCTGGTTGGTTGTCTGCTGCAGTTGAGAAGACTTGTGATTTAGATGTTGGAATAGTTGTGTTACGATCGATGAGTTTTGTGAAGACACCACCCATTGTTTCGATACCAAGTGACAATGGTGTTACGTCAAGAAGGACAACGTCTTTGACATCACCAGTAATGACACCACCTTGAATGGCAGCACCCATAGCAACTACTTCATCAGGGTTTACTGATTTGTTTGGTTCTTTACCAGTTTCAGCCTTAACAGCTTCTACAACGGCTGGGATACGAGTTGAACCACCAACAAGGATAACTTCATCGATTTCTGACAAGCTCAAACCTGCATCTGAAAGGGCTTGGCGAACTGGAACTTTTGTACGTTCTACAAGGTCACGAGTCAAGTCATCAAATTTCGCACGAGTCAAAGTCATTTCCAAGTGAAGAGGTCCAGCCTCACCAGCAGTGATAAATGGCAAGCTGATTTGAGTTGAAGTTACACCAGAAAGGTCTTTCTTCGCTTTTTCAGCTGCATCTTTCAAACGTTGCATTGCCATCTTGTCAGTAGACAAGTCAATACCGTTTTCTTTCTTGAATTCTGCTACC